>JBKHIW010000050.1:0-9136 GCA_046538465.1 Desulfobacteraceae bacterium
GGGACCGGCTATTCCCTATTGACTGGTGCTGCCTGAAAAAGTAAGGTTCCGTTTATTCAAAGATTATTCAAGAAAACAATACGGACGTCCATAGACGGCGGCTCGGGGAATGTGAAATGCTCAAGATTATCCCTCTGGGAGGGCTCGGTGAAATAGGCCTCAATATGCTGGCCCTTGAGTACGGCGATGATATCGTAGTGGTTGACGCCGGGCTCATGTTTCCGGAAGAGTACATGTTGGGTGTTGATGTAGTGATCCCCGATTTTCGGTATCTCCGGGAAAGCGGCGGGCGCCTCAGCGCCGTAGTCGTGACGCACGGGCACGAGGACCACATAGGTGCTGTCCCCTTTCTTCTGAGGGAGTTTAGTGCGCCGGTCTATGGTACGGCCTTCACCCTGGAATTACTCAGGGAAAAGCTTCGTGAACACAGCCTGGCCGAGACCGCTACGCTACTCGAGATAAAAGCCGGCGAGACCAGGCGTATTGGGCCTTTCCATATGGAGTTTATCGCCGTAGGGCACAGCATAGTGGGAGGAGTGGGTCTGGCTATTGATACCCCGGAGGGCTTGATCATACATTCCGGGGACTTCAAGGTCGATTACACCCCGGCCGGAGCCGAGCAGACCGACCTCGCCCGGTTTGCACATTTCGGGACAAAAGGGGTGCTCGTCCTGCTATCCGATTCCACCAACGCGGAAAAAGAGGGCTTCACGCTCAGTGAGAGCGAGGTAGGACGCACCTTGGGCGAAATTTTCCTGGCCGCTGAGGGGAGGGTGATCACAGCTGTATTTGCATCAAACATAAGCCGTATCCAGCAAATCATTAATTTCGCTTTGACCACCGGCAGAAAAATCCACCTGAGCGGAAAAAGTATGAGGACGAATGTACGCATCGCCAGGGACTTGGGTCTCATAAAGGTCCCGGAAGAGGCACTGATAGAAGAAAAACAGGTGGAGCATTATCCCGATTCTCAGATCGCCATGATCACCACCGGGAGTCAAGGCGAACCCATGTCCTCTCTGACCAGGATGGCGCAGAGCAGACACAAGTATTTGAAGACCAAGCCCGGTGATGTAGTGATCTTATCCTCTCGTTTTATCCCCGGCAACGAAAAGGCGATCACTTCGATCATTAACAGCCTCTACCGTATGGGGGCGGAGGTGATATATGAAAAGGTCTCCCATATCCACACCTCAGGGCACGCATATCAAGAGGAGTTGAAGCTCATGATCAACCTGGTGCGCCCCAAGTACTTTGTGCCCATACACGGGGAGTACCGCCACCTGGTGATGCACGCGCGCCTGGCATCTGCAATGGGCCTCCCCCCGGACAGGGTCCTGCTCGCCGAGAACGGCGACGCCCTCTGCTTCGAGGACGGCAAGGGGTATATCGGCGAGCACTTAGAGACCGGCCGCGTGATGGTGGACGGCAAAGGTGTAGGTGACGTAGGAGAGGTCGTGCTGCGGGACCGGCAGCGCCTCTCCGGGGACGGCATGGTCATCACCCTCCTCGCTGTGGACGAGCACACCGGAGATGTGATATATGGCCCGGATCTGGTCTCCCGCGGGTTCGTGTTTGAAGATCAAAACGGTGCCATACTTGAGGATGCAAAGTGCATAGTCCTGGAAGTCCTGGACGAGATAGAACGGCCGGCGCGGCTGGACTGGAGCGAGGTGGCCCCTGAGATCAAAAGGGAGCTCAGGCGGTTTTTTTTCAGCATCCTGGGAAGGAGCCCCCTGATTCTTACAATTATTATCCCTCTCTAGGTTTCAGCCCGGTTTTCACTGGTGGTCTGGTGAGATACGGTGAGCAAAAACAGCAAAAACAATAAGAAGAAAAGGAAAAAAAGGCAGGATACGGCGGAAGCCTCCCCTGCTCAAGCCTCGCCGGTCAGGAAGGAGGTACGCGGACTCCTCTTCCTGCTCGGCTCCTTGGTATTGGCGGTCAGCCTTTTTTCTTATCATCCAGGGGATCCGCTGCTCTTCTGGGCAGCCTCAGAGACCCGAGGCCATACCCATAACCTGTTCGGCCCTTTTGGGGCCCATCTGGCAGGTGTCCTGTTCTACACCTTGGGCTTCGGTTCTTTCTGGCTTGTTGCGGTCCTCGCGGCCATGGCGGTTTTTTCTTTCCGAGGCCGCTCTTTCCCTTCACCAGCAGGGACCGGGGCGGCGGTTTTGTGCCTCCTTACCTGCTTCTGCGGTCTTATGGCCCTCCGGTTTCCCGAGGCGATCGTGTTCAGGGGATGGGAGGTCCCTGCCGGAGGCGCAGCCGGACGCTGGGTGTCTGAGTTTTCAAGCGGCTACTTGAATTACTTCGGGGCTTGTATCCTCCTGGGAGCACTTTTCGTCATCTCATTAATGGTAATAACAAGGCTATCATTAGGGCATATATTTGCGAAAATATGGCTTTGGTTTATTCTTTTAGTGCGTAGTATTCGTGATTTTTATACCATGCGCAAAGAGCGAAGGCGAAAGCGCAAAGCCCGGGCGAGGACACTGGAGCAGCAAAAGAAAACCCCGAAGCGCAAGCTCACCATAGTAGAACCGCCCCCGGAGCCGCCGCGGAAACCCGAACAGGAGTCCTTCCCTTTTATGAAAACGGCCGGCGACTTTACCCTGCCCGGACTCGACCTGCTCGATGACCCTCCCCAGAGGGCCCGACCGGAGATTCAGAGGGACAGCCTGGAGATGAACGCGCGCCTGCTGGAAAGAAAGCTCGCCGACTTCCAAGTAGACGGCGAGGTGGTTGAAATCCTTCCCGGCCCTGTCATCACCATGTACGAATTCAAGCCGGCCCCGGGTATAAAAATCAGCAAGGTGGCCGGGCTCTCGGACGACCTCGCCCTCGCGCTCAGGGCCTCCGGGGTTCGCATCGTAGCCCCCATCCCGGGCAAGGCGGCTATAGGCATCGAGATACCGAACAACAAACGCGAGCCTGTCTACCTCAAGGAGCTCCTGTCCTCGAGCGCCTTTCAGGAATCCACTCACCGCCTGACTCTTGCACTGGGAAAGGATATAACAGGGGCCCCGGTAACAGCCGACCTCACCAAGATGCCCCACCTCCTGGTGGCCGGGGCCACGGGCACGGGGAAGAGCGTGTGCTTGAACGCCATGATCAACAGCCTCCTGTTCAAGTCTTCCCCTGACATGGTGCGTTTTCTTATGATCGACCCGAAGCGGATAGAGCTTTCCATATACCGCGACATCCCCCACCTGCTCCACCCCGTGGTCACCGACCCCAATGAGGCGACCAAGGCCCTCCACTGGGCAGTGGAGGAGATGGAGAGGCGGTACATGCTACTCTCTGACAGAGGGGTGAGAAACATTGATACTTATAACAAAAAGCTGGCCAAGGAGCTCAAGGAGACCGGGGCCGAGCAGGGAGATCCGGGCGTGGGGCGACACCTGCCCTATATAGTTGTCTTGATAGATGAGCTGGCCGACTTGATGATGGTCTCCTCGCGGGAGGTCGAGGATGCTATCACCCGCCTCTCTCAGATGGCGAGAGCCGCCGGCATTCACTTGATCATCGCCACCCAGAGGCCTTCTGTGGATGTGCTCACAGGCACTATAAAGGCCAACCTGCCCACCCGAATCTCTTTCCAAGTCTCTTCCAAGGTAGACTCTCGAACCATATTGGACGCCATAGGAGCGGAGCACCTGCTGGGCGAGGGGGACATGCTTTATCTGCCCCCGGGCGTAGGGAGACTGACGCGCATCCACGGGGCCTTTATCTCAGAGAACGAGGTAAAGAAGGTAACCGACTTTCTGCGCATGCAAATGAACCCTGACTACGACCCCGCGATTATGGAAAAAATGAGCACCGCTGCGGAAGAGGATTATGGAGACATGGAGCTGGATGAAAAATTCGATCGGGCCGTAGAGGTGGTTCTTCAGACCGGGCAGGCCTCTATCTCAGGTCTGCAGCGGAAGCTGAGAGTGGGGTACAACCGCGCCGCCAGAATGATAGAGGCTATGGAGAAAAAAGGGATAGTGGGTCCATCCGACGGTGTGAAGCCCAGGGAAGTTTACGGCAGGAGGGAGGAATAATGAGACGCATACTGCAAAGCCGCCGCCGGGTGAGACGGGGCGGGGCGGCCCTGCTCGCGGCGGCGACCGTTTTGTTTCTGGCCGCCCTTCCCCAAACAGCCTTGGGCCGGGACCAGGTGGACCGCATACTGGAATGCCTGGCCGAGGAGTACAGCTCGTTCCATGCGCTGAGCGTGCCGTATGAGCGGGAGATCATCACCTCTTCCATGTCCCTCTTGGACGAAGGAGCCGCGGGTGATCAGGCCTCCGGATTGATCCATTTTCAACCCCCCGACAAACTTAAGATCGACCAGGAGAGCCCTGAAAAAGAGGTCATGCTTACTGACGGTAAGACCCTCTGGTGGTACATCCCCCGCAAGCAGGTTGCGCACCGTTACAGCTACAAGCAAATGGGCCGCGAGCTGGAGGTACTCGGCGACATCTTCCAAGGGATGAAGGAGGTGAAAGAGACCTTTGATGTGATCGGCGAAGGCCGAAGCAGCCAGGGAGACGATGTCCTCCGCCTGACTCCGGATCCTTCCTGGACCCAGACCGATCATATCCGGGTAGCGGTCACGCCGGAGTGCCGCATCCGGATGGTGGAAATCCATGACCGCGCAGGCGGTCTGACGCGCTTCACCCTGGAGGCTGTCAAGCCGCGCCGGGGCTTTGAAAAAGGCTTTTTCACCTTTGAGACGCCGGAGGGAGTAGAGATCAAGGACGAGACCGCTCAGGGAGAGACCGAAGATCCGCCTTTAGAAAACACCCCATAGCCTGATCCCCGTTCGCGCTCAGACCAGCACCGGGACCTTATCCCCTCTTTTAATGTCCACCAGGGCCCTGTCGGTCAACCTGATAAAGGGCAGGCCGGTAAAGCAAAACGTCTGCAGGACCAAGATGGGTCTGGTGAGACTGCAGCCCATCTCCCAAAGGGCCTTTTCCAGGTTCCTCATCTCCTCCATGACCTCGGGCAGAGGTTGGGAGGAGATTATCCCGCATATGGGGAAAGGGACTTCGGCCACAGGGGCCCCTCCGCTCACGGCAACCATTCCCCCGCCGATCTCTATTAAACGATTGACCGCAGCGGCCATTTCCTCATCGTCCGTTCCAACGATCAGCAGGTTGTTGGCGTCCCACAACATGCTGGATGCAGCCGCGCCCCTTTTCAGGCCGAAGCCCTTTACAAAACCCAGGCTGGGAGCCTGCTCCGGCCTATCCTTGTTGACAACAGCCGCCTTGAGTAAGTCTGAAGAGGGATCCGCCTCGAGTCGCCCGTCCACCGGAGATAACGTGGAAATCAGCTCCCGGGTTATAATCTCGCCGGTCACATCCACTGCGCGCACCTGCACCTCGCCGGCGCCGTTGTGCTTAAATCGGAAGTCAGAGGCCCGGAGGGGCTGAATGGTTATAGATCTATAAACCTCTTCCGGAAATCGGTAGGGAGGGATTTCCACAATTACTCGTCCGTCTTGGGCCACCTGCCTGCCCCCCACCCAAACCTGTCTGCACCGGAAGTCCTGCAGGTCGTCCACTACCACCAGGTCGGCCAGCTTCCCCGGTCCTAGACCGCCGAGATCCCGAAGACCGAAGTACCTTGCCGGATTAATCGTCACCATCTGAACCGCGCGAATCGGGTCAAACCCCAACTCTACGGCCCGGGCAAGCAGCAGGTTCATCCCGCCTTTCTCCACCAGCTCACCCGGGTCCGATGAATCCGTTACCAGCATTACCCCGGAAAGGTCCACACCGCTCCTGGCGAGCCCTGAGAGCTCTTTCAGCTCCCTTCGGACGTATCCCTCGCGGATCTGAACGGCCAGTCCCAAGCGAAGCCTCTCCAGCGCCTCTTCCAGGCTGATGGACTCGTGGCAGGACGTAGTGCCCCCCGCAGCAAAGGCGGCCAGCCTGGCCCCCTTTGCGCCGGCCGAGTGGCCCTCCTTGGTCTTGCCCATGGCCTCGGCCGCGCTGTAGGCCTCCACGGCCCGCCGGTCCATGGCCAGAAGACGATTCCAGTATGTCTCCCCCACCCCTAAGCATCTATCCGATGATAGAATCTCCATAAACTCGGAAAAGGAAAAAGGCCTGCTCGTCTCCAACCCGGGCCATGGAGGGACCAGCGGCGGGGCCAATACAAAAATCCGCATGGGCACCCGGGAGGTCTGCTCCAAAAAGGACCTTGCCCCGGTTGCGCCCATGGCGTTGGTGATCATAGCGGTCTCCGAGACCGCAGTGGTATTGCCGAAGGCCAGCGCGTACTCGGTGAACGCCTCCACCCGGCACTTGTCGTCCAGGTGGGTGTGTGCATCTATGAAGCCGGGCAGGATGAATCCCCCTTCCAGCTTCACCACCCGGGTCTCGTCACCTACCAGCCCTTCCAAAGGGGGCCCGGCATAGGCGAACCGCTCACCCTTGACCGCCAGCCACCAATCGCTCATGATCTCGCCGGAATACACGTTCAAGAGCCTGGCGTCTTGAAACACCGTATCTGCAGGGCGACGTCCGAGGGCCGTCTCCATCAGAGCCGCCCGTTCCTCAGTGGACTGAACTGTTTGCACCATCGGCCTACTCCCACTCTTCTACGACTTTTTCTTAAACAATTCCTCTAATGCCTGTCTAGCATTCATTGTCTTAGAATAGCCTCCTCCTTCATCTTTACTTCCTTTAAAAACAAAATAATCGCAAAAATTAGCCCTTTCTTTGTCTTTTATTCGTTCAGCTGAGACCTCACGACACTCATTATATGCATGTGGATCATAAAACTTACATTGCTTGCAGCATCGAAGGTCTCTGCCGCACGAAGGGCAGGTCTCTCGTCGGCCTATTCTGCCTTCCAATTTCAATTTCGCGCCGCAAAAGGCACACTGCATTCCGGCTATCCTCCATTCCATTGATATTCCGCCCGGGACGCGTGCCTCGGGAGCACTAAGGGCGGCTGTAACTGTTTTGACAACAAGGGCCCGCCTTCGTACAATCGAACCCACCATGAACGATTCAACCAACTCGGCTCGGAGGAACCAGCACCCGCCATGCACGCAAAAAAGTCCATACCCTACACCCTTATCGATCACACAGCCGACTTGGGCATGCGTGTATACGGGGATACTCAAGAACAGCTGTTTGAAAACGCCGCCCTTGCATTGATCGATCTTCTGGTGACCGGGGTAGGCCCCTCTGATCGAGGTTCGAAGCCGATCCGCATCTCGGCGGAAGGCGACGACCCTGCGGACCTGATGGTCCGTTGGCTGGGTGAGATCCTGTACTTGTTTCAAGGCGAAACATTGATCTTGACCAGTATCAAAGTCCAGCCCCTGGAGACAAGGCTTGTCCAGGGACGAGCCGAAGCAGTTCAATTCGACCCCCAGCGTCACGACATCTTAAACGACATCAAGGCTGTCACCTATCATCGGGCCGTGGTGACCCAAAGGGAGGGCCGCTGGGAGGCCCAAATAATCTTTGATGTATAAACCTCGCGTAATAAAAGGAGCCCTGTGGATATTCATCTCGAAAAACTGGACGACTGCCGCTGGATGATCCCCCGGACGGGCCTTATGCGGGTACCGGGGCTTGTCTTCTCCAGTCCCGAGCTCATCGAATCCGTGCGCCGGGATCCGAGCCTCATACAAGTCGCCAACGTCGCCGCCCTCCCGGGCATTGTGAAACACTCCCTCGCCATGCCCGACATCCACTGGGGCTACGGTTTCCCCATAGGCGGGGTGGCCGCGTTCAGCATGGATCGAGGGGTGGTCTCCCCCGGAGGTGTAGGTTATGACATAAACTGCGGGTGCCGCCTCATGACAACCGCTCTCAGCGCAAGTGAAATCCGCCCCATGCTCCAGGAGTTGACAGCGGCTCTTTTCCGCAGCGTCCCGGCCGGGGTGGGCTCCAGCGGAGTCGTTCGCCTCTCGGCCAAACAACAAAAAAGCGTGGCTGTTCAAGGAGCGGGGTGGGCGGTCAAACAAGGCCTCGGCCGAAGCTCGGACTTGGAGCGCACCGAGGAGGGCGGTGTCCTCCAGGGGGCCGACCCGGACACGATAAGCGCCCGCGCCTGGAAGCGCGGCCAGGATCAACTCGGAACCTTGGGTTCCGGAAATCACTTTGTGGAACTCCAGGCCGTGGACAAGATCTTCGACCAGGACATAGCCCGGGCATTCGGTCTTCGGGAGGGTTTGTTCACTGTCTTGATTCATACAGGATCCAGGGGCTTCGGTCACCAAATTTGTGACGATTTCCTAAAGGAAATGACCAAAAATATGTCATCCTTGGGAATCGAGCTGCCGGATCGGCAGCTGGCATGCGCCCCGCTGGAGTCGAGCCTGGGCCGGCGGTATTTGGCGGCCATGGCCTGTGCAGCCAACTACGCGTGGGCCAACCGTCAGACCCTGATGCACCGGATCGAGGAGACCTTGATCAAAGCTCTCGGTCTGCCGCCGGCCGAACTGGGCATGCAGCTCCTCTATGACGTATCACACAACATCGCAAAGATGGAAAAGCACGACGTCGACGGAGAGGCAGCCCTGCTTTGCGTTCACCGCAAGGGCGCTACTCGGGCCCTCCCTCCAGGCCACCCCGACCTGCCTCCAATATACAGGGAGGTAGGCCAGCCGGTACTCATCCCGGGCGACATGGGAACATTCTCCTATGTCCTGGCCGGCGCCCCCGGGGCACTGCAGGAAACCTTTGCCTCCACGTGCCACGGAGCCGGCCGAGCCCTGAGCAGAGGCCAGGCAGTGAAGCTGGCCAAAGGTCGTGCGATCAATCGCGAACTGGAGGACAAAGGAATCTTTGTTCAGTCCAGGGGCAAAAAGACATTAAAGGAAGAAATGCCCGAGGCTTACAAGGATGTAACCCAGGTCGTAGACGCGGTTAACCGCGCAGGGCTCGCCCACATCGTTGCCCGCCTAAGACCCCTCGGTGTGGTCAAAGGCTAGCCTCGCCGGGAATCCTTTGAAATAATGCTAGCAGTCCTTGAGAGGACGGTCAACATAAAACCGCTTTCAGAAGGGATGTGTGGAGGATTATTATCATTGAAGAAGCAGATCGAAGCTGCAACCATAGTCTTCGCCGCCGGGAAAGGCAGCCGGATGAGCGGTTTTTCAGGGAACAAGACTCTC
>JBKHIW010000051.1:0-9056 GCA_046538465.1 Desulfobacteraceae bacterium
ATCAAGGATATGGGCGTACCCCCCGACGAGGTGGACCTGGTACTGGTAAACGGAGGGCCCAGCGGGTTTGAGCGGATTCTTAACCCGGGAGACCGGGTGAGCGTGTATCCGGTCTTTGAGCGGCTGGACATAAGCAAGATCACCAGGCTTCCCGGCCGCCCCCTGAGGAAGCCGAGGTTTATCGTGGACCTGGATCTGAGGCCCCTCGCCGAACGCCTGCGAAGCTTGGGCCTGGATGTGCGCTTTGACTCCACCCTGTCCCGTTCCGGTTTGACGAAGGCCTGTCTAGAAGAGAAAAGGATTCTCCTCACCCGTGATCCGAGTTTTATGTCCGATACTGGTGTGGAGCGATGTATTGTGTTGTCCGGGAAGGACAGGGTAGAGTCGTTGGCAGAGGAAGTGATGAGTTCTATGGATCTTTGACTGGAGATGCAGGGTTTTGGGGCTTACGCCGATCTTAATGGCTTGCTTCTGCTGACGTAATTTTGTAGAATTTGTAACTTAAGGATCAGAATGCTGCAGGAAGGCCTCGTGGAGGCCCTTTTTTTTGATGAGCTTAATTGGAGACCTTGGCTTGGTCCAGCCTGTCAAGAAACGGGGGGGTGAGGTTGTCCGAGTTCGATGTATGCAACCGAATAGTAGAGAATATCTCACGGGTGATTGTGGGGAAGGCCGCCGCAATAGAGCTTCTGATGGTGGCCCTTCTCGGGGACGGCCATGTCCTTATCGAGGACGTCCCCGGCCTTGGCAAGACAAAGCTTGCCAAGGCCTTGGCCCGGAGCTTTAACGGCGTTTTCAGAAGGGCTCAGTGCACTCCTGATCTCCTTCCGGGGGACATCACTGGGTTCAGTGTTTACAACCGGAATACAGGCGACTTTGAGATCAGAAGCGGCCCGATTATGGCTCATATTTTTCTGGTGGACGAGATAAACCGAGCCATACCCCGAACACAGTCCAGTCTCCTGGAGGGGATGGAGGAGCGCCAGGTTACAATTGAGGGCAGGACCCTGCCGCTTTTCAAGCCCTTCTTTGTGATAGCCACTCAGAACCCGATTGAACTGGAGGGGACGTTTCCTCTTCCGGAGGCGCAGTTGGATAGATTCATGCTGCGGATTGGACTCGGCTATCCGGCAAAAGGCGAGGAGATGGAGATACTCCGGAGGTTTCAGAAGGGCGATCCGTTGGAGGGTCTGGGGCCTGTGGCGTCGCCCGAGGACCTTCTGAACGTGCAGGAGAGAGTCCGGGCCGTTCATGTGGCCGGGGCTGTGAGGGAATATATAACCGATTTGATAGCGGCGACAAGGAACTGTGATTCCCTGAGATATGGGGCCAGCCCCAGGGCCGGCCTTGCCCTGATGCGAGGATCCCAGGCCTTGGCCGCGATGAGGGGGCGGGATTATGTGGTTCCTGAAGACGTCAAGTACCTGGCCGGCGTAGTCTTGCCCCACCGCCTCATCTTATCCGAGGAGGAGCGCCTCAAGGGAACCAGCCCGGAGGCGATCCTGGACGATCTGGTTTCCCGGGTCCCGCCGCCGGCCCTTGTCGGCGCCGGCCTCTGACGTGAAATGAACCGTCAAAGGACAACGGCCCCGGTTTCCTACCAATACCCTCCGGTTTCCCTTTTTGTTGAAAATCCGGGCAGGTTTTTTCTTTGGATTCTCTTGTTTCTCGGGCTTCTTATGCGGCAGGAAGACCTTGCGGTGTTCGCCCTTGTCCTGCTGCTCCTTTCCTTCGGAACCAGGGCGTGGTCGCGGCTGTGCGCCGACGGTGTGATCATTGGATTCAGGGTGGGAAGACAAAGGCTGATGCACGGGGAGGCAACAACCGTAGAACTTCTGTTTGAAAACACCTCTTTCTGGCCAATGAGGGCCCAGGCCCGGCTGAAGGATGCAGGGGCCCTCGTTTTGGAGCCTGCGGACCCGTCCCGGGAGGGGCGGTTACCGGGCCACGGGCGGCTGCACCTTGAATGGAGGGTCAGGGGACTGAGGCGGGGGGTTTATCAGGTGGGGCCGCCCATGACTGAGATAGGAGACCCGTTTGGGTTTTCATACCTATCCAGGGATACCGGAGCGCCCTCGGAGGTGGTGGTTTATCCCCGTTTGGTTCGGATAAACTCGACTCCTTTGGAGGAAAGAGGCGTACATGGGCTGCGTCCATGGGCAGGCCTGGTCGGCGACCCGGTTCAAGTGACGGGCACACGGGAATACCAGCCCGGACAACCGGCGCGCTATATCCACTGGAAAGCCAGCGCCCGGCTGGGTCGTCTGCAGGAGAAGATCTTCGAGTCCAGTCGTGGCGAAAAGGTGCTTTTGAGCGTGGGGGTGAGTGGTTTCTGCCGGGCAGAGGATCTTGCCGGCTTGGAAGAGGCCATTGAGGCGGCAGGCTCTATGGCCGTTTTGATGGCCGGCCGAGGGGTTGAGGTGGGAATGGCGACGGATGCACGGATAGCCGGAGGGCGCACGGGTATTGTTCGAATAGGGGCCGGGGCGGAGCGGACCGCAGGGATCCTGGAGCTGCTGGCCCGGATCGGACCGGAGCCCGGGGTGGAGCTCGTTCCCCTGATCCGGCGGATGCTCATAGGGAGCGCAGGCCTGGTCTGCGTTCACTTTGCCAAGGGAATGGATGCTGATACGGCAGCATTGGACATGGAACTGCGGCAGAGGCAGATCCCGGGGGTCTTCTTGTTGAAGGATGCACCAGGAGATGCGGAGCCGGGAGAAAAGGCTCTATCCGGCAGGATGATCCCGATCAATCACGTCCTTTCCGCAGATGGAGAGAACCGGTGATCAATAAAGGGCGGCTGTTCGGTCTTCGGCTTGCGGCAATGGGGATGGATTTCGTGTGGATGGCTGCAGCAGCAGGATTCGCCCTGGAGGTTACGGCTGAACAGTCTTTGCCGTTTTTCTTTTTAGGGGGCGTATTTGTAAGTGGAGCGGTTTTAGGCGGCTTTATATCGAACCGGGACTTTCTGAGGATCGTAAAACTAGGGGCGTACCTGGCCGGGGCGGCGGCCGCGGTTTATCTGGCAGCGAGGTTCTGGGCCCCTCAAGGGGGTTGGTCTTCTGAATTCGCTTCTGGAAGCGGAGATTTGGGGGGACCTGAAGGAGCATTTCGATCCCACGCGGCCGGCGGTGTCATTGTCTTTTGCTCTGCACTGTTTTGGCTTCGAGGGATCGGGACCGGACGTATGCCTATCGATCGGCGGTCTCTTTGCAACCGCTTTGACGGGGGGCTGGCGGCACTCATGGTGGTTTTTCTGATAGGGCTCCTGGGAAGGTTCAAGGGCGTGCAGGACCTGGCCTGGGGAGGGGCGGTCCCCTTGTTTCTTCTCTTTATCGCCGTCGGGCTGCCGGCGCTGAGCGCCGCCCCGACCGGCCGCACTGGGGGAATGAGGCGTGGCCCGGAGCGGATTTGGGTCACAGGGGTCTTCGGACTCCTTATAGGACTCTTGGGAGCCGGCACAGTCCGGGTTTTGATGCCTGTTTTGGTAATGGGTGCGGATGCTGTCTATGAGCTGCTCAAGACGACGAGTTCTCCGGTGGGCTCGGTCTTTCTCAGCCTGATAAAGTTTATGTTCGGGCCGCGCCGTGGCGGCCCGGAAGAGACAGCCCGGTCGTCCGGGCCGGGTGATGAAGGGGGGTTTCTCCAAGGGCTTGAAGTCGGCGGGGCCTGGGGTTTTGAAAAGGTGTTGGGGTGGGTCTTGATAGGGCTTTTGGGGATCGCCTTGGCTATGGCGGCTTATGTGGTGGTGATGCGCATCTTGAAGTTTCTCTTTTCGCGTTCAAGCAAAACCCCAGGCTTGCCATCGGCCGAAAGGCGGGGCATCGTTGAGATACTCTTCCGAGCGGTTCGTTTTCTGGTTGGGCTTCGGCCTGTGGCGCTCCTGAGAGGACTTGCCGATCCAGGCCCGGTAAGGATTTACAATCGCATGTCCAGCTGGTCCAAATTGCTGGGGATCGGCAGCAGGGAAAATGAGACCGCCGGAGAGTTCGGGCAGCGGCTTGTCCGGGCCTTCCCGGGCCTTTCAAGGGAGGTTCGTCTAATCATTGACCTTGCCAATAAAGAAGCCTTTTCCGGATCATCCCCGGACTCCGGTGAGCGCGAGTCCGCATTTGCGGCTTGGCGGCGTTTAAGGAGTACACGAAATTGGCGGTGGTATTTTGTCTTCATGTTCCGACGGAGGCCCGTTCATGGGGGCGGTGGTTTGTGAGGTCAGAATCAAATGACGCGCATGAGTTTTTTCCATCGGCTGAAACCAAAGAGATCGGGCGTTTTCAAAGGCTACTACGGACTGATCCACGGAATCAGGAGGGGGTACGAGTCCGCTCTTAGGAGGCTATCCGTGCCTTTGAAGGACTGGAGCAGGCGGGTAAGACGCAAGAGATTCTTGTCCAAGATGGAGGAGGGCGACATTATCCTCGCTGCTCCCAAGACGTTGGGACTTTCCCTGCCAGCGCTCATGTATCGACTTTTCATGAGGTCTCATTTTGTCCACAGCATGCTTTATATCGGGGAAGGGAGGATTATTCACACCACGGCCAGAGAAGGGGTGGTGATCGCGTCGGCTCCAAGGAAGGTCTTCAAGAAGGACCGCTATGCAGTCCTTAGGGTCAAGGGTTCGGCCCCTGTGGATCGGGGGCTGGCGGTGGAAAAGGCCCTGGAGTGGAAAGGGAAAAAGCTTGACCATGTGGGATTGATAGCCAACGTGCCCTCGAGAATGCTTGGTCTACGAACGGCGCTGGCATCCATGGAGCAGGAGCGCATCTGGTGCAGCAAGCTTATCTACCAGGCGTATGCATCTGTGGGGATAGAGCTGGTTTCTACTGATAAAGCCGAAGTGGTAACCAGCGAGGACCTGTTTTACTCCCCTTTGGTGACCAGGGTCTAGGAGGGCGATCCGGTATGATCAGTCGGGTCGGTCCGACCCGGGGCCGGGGCGCAGGAGTGCTTGCCAAGGAGATTGCAAGATGCTATTGTTCGCAGCTGGCTGGATGGCGAAGGCCTTCTGCCCTCGAGTAAGCTGGTTTGAGCGTTCAAAATTAGATCCGGGAGATGTGCCATGCTCGCAGGGACTTTATCTATTTTGAGCCTGGGCGCGATTTGCGGGATCTTCCTCGCTGTCGCCTCCAAGGTGTTTTATGTGTATGTTGATCCCAGAATTGAAGAAGTGGAGAACTGCCTGGCCGGGGCCAACTGCGGCGGCTGCGGGTACACCGGGTGTTGGGCTGCTGCTGCAGCCGTGGTGGCCGGAAAGGCGCCCCCGAGCGTTTGTGTGGTGGGCGGTCCGGAGACGGCAAAGAAAGTCGCTGAAGTTCTGGGAGTGGAGGTCGGGGCGGCGGAGTTTCCAGTATCCGAAAACCTCTGTAAAGGCGGTTACAGGGCCGAGGACAAGTATCACTATACCGGGTTCAAGAGCTGCCGGGCGCAAACCCTTCTCTATGGCGGCAACAAGGTGTGCGAGATAGGATGCCTGGGGCTGGGAGACTGCGTTAGGGCGTGCAACTTCGGCGCCCTGAGCATCGGTCCGGAGGGATATGCGGTAGTGGACAAGGACAGGTGTGTCGGGTGTGGGGCCTGCGAGGCCGCCTGCCCCAAGGGAATCATCAGGGTCAGGACCCCGTCCCAGAGGCTCCTGCATTTTAATACCCTGTACGACCCGCTTGCCCCCTGCCGCCAGGGCTGCCCCGCGGAGATAGACATCCCGACCTATATCGCGAAGATAAGAGAAGGCGACTATGAAGGGGCGGTGCGGACCATAAAAGAGCGAAATCCTTTGCTCTTGGCCTGCGGCAGGGTCTGCCCTCACCCATGTGAAGACAACTGCAGAAGAGGGATAGAGGACGAACCTGTCTCCATTAATCAGTTGAAGCGCTTTGTGGCGGACCATGAGATGAATCAGGGCAGCCATTATCATATTCCTGTGGCCCCTGACACGGGAAAGCGGATTGCGGTGGTAGGCGGCGGGCCTGCGGGGCTGAGCTGCGCCTATTTCCTGCGCAGGCTGGGACACGGTGTGACGATTTTCGAGGCCATGCCCAAACTCGGCGGCATGCTTAGGTACGGCATTCCTGAATATCGCTTGCCCAAGGCCGTTCTTGATTGGGAGATACAAGGAATATTGGATCTGGGCATCGAAGCCAAGACCAATACCGCCTTTGGAAAGGACATCAATCTCCCGATGCTGAAAGAGCAGGGATACGACGCCGTATTTCTGGGGATCGGCGCATGGAAGGATGCGCGGCTTCGCGCAGAGGGTGAGGATCTTGAAGGTTGCTACACCGGCATTGACTTTCTTTCAAGGCTGGCCAAAGGCGACGTCCCGCCGCTCGGCCGGGTGGCTGCCGTAGTGGGGGGCGGAAACACCGCTATAGACTGCGTGCGAAGCTTGATCCGCTTGGGTGTAGAAACGGTTTACCTTGTCTATCGGCGAACCAGGGGAGAGATGCCGGCCAATGCCGTGGAGATCGAAGCCGCTGAGGCAGAGGGCGTCAAGTTTATTTTCCTGGCGGCCCCTGTACGAGTGAAGGGCGACGAGAACGGGCGGGCCACCCATTTGGAATACCAGCGGATGGAGCTTGGCGAGCCCGATGCCAGCGGACGTCGCAGACCTGTGCCCATCGAAGGGTCGGAGACGCTGATGGAGGTGGACACGCTTATAACCGCCATAGGACAGTCTCCGGATATCTCCTTTATGGAGGGAGCTGAAGGCGAGCTCGCAGGATTGAAGACCACGCGTTGGAGCACTTTTGAAGTGGACCCTGTAACTCTCCAGTCAACAGTCCCCGGGGTGTTCGCAGCAGGAGATGCAGCCACCGGCCCGGCACTGGTGGTGAATGCAATCGGAGGGGGCCGGCGTGCGGCCCGTTCCATCCATCTTTTCGTCACCGGGCAGGAGGTTAAGGGCGAGCCTGGAGAACTTAGGGGCGAGATGATCCCCGGCACTATGTTCGAACACGTCGAAGGCGTTATACCGTCTTCCAGGGCCGTTATGCCGGAGCTGGAGGTCGAGGAGCGCATACGTTCTTTCGAGGAGGTGGACCAGGTCTTAAGCGAGGATTCAGCCCTTCAGGAGAGCTTCCGATGCCTCCAGTGCTGCAGGCTATGCTACGACATGGACATAGCCGCAGAGGTCAAAAAGGCCGCTTAGGAGAAAGCGCTGCTAGGGCTTTATGGAAAAACCCTGGGGCGGGGGTGCACTGCCCCCGCCTGACCGGGAAGTTCCGGCGGTTCCAAAGGTTGACGGTCTCGCAAAAACCCGCTCCACCGCCGCTGGGAACGTTGTAACCCCTTGAAACTACAAGGGCAGATAACCAGGTTCTAGGCTTTTTGCGACTCCATCAAGGTTGACGGTCTCGCAAAAACCCGCTCAGCCGCACTGAGAAGTCGTGCCTCCGTTGTAACCGTTCCCCACCCCTCTGTGCAGTCCTGTTACTCGAAATTGAAAGCCTTTCCGAGTAAATCCTGGGCTTTTTGCAACTTCATCCTTCGATGAAGAAGCGTGTGTGGAGAGGTGAACCTGCAGGATCAGGATTGGGGCTTGACTAATATGTTAGATTGCCTTATTATATAACAAAAATAAAATATAAGTAGCATATAAAGATATTTTATACAAATAAAAAAGCAATAAAGTAATAATACTGAAATTTAACGCCTTAAATGGCAAAGAGGTGCTAATGAAAAGCTTGTTGATCTACCCTGAGTATCCGGATACATTCTGGAGCTTTAAACACGCCCTTAAGTTTATTCATAAGAAGGCAGCCCATCCGCCCCTCGGGCTTTTGACCCTTGGTGGGATGCTGCCGCAGGACTGGCCCAAGCGTCTGGTGGACGCCAATGTGACAAGACTTACTGATAAAGACCTGGCTTGGGCTGATTGCGTATTCATTAGCGCCATGGCAGTACAAAAGGAATCGGCCTATGCGATTATATCCAGATGCAAGGCCGCCGGGCTGATGGTGGTCGCGGGGGGGCCGCTTTTTACCAGCGAGCCCGAGCGCTTCGAAGACGTGGATCATTTTGTTCTGAATGAGGCCGAGCTGACCCTGCCCCGGTTTCTGGAAGACCTGAACAAGGGATGCCCAAAGAGGATTTATTCCACCACTGAATTTGCGGACATCAAGAAAACCCCTCCCCCACTCTGGGAGTTGGCGGAGCTCAAGAAGTATGCGGGCATGAGCATTCAGTTTTCCAGGGGGTGCCCGTTTGACTGCGAGTTTTGCAATGTAACCGCCCTTTTCGGCCACCGGCCCCGGATAAAAACCGCCGGGCAGATCATCCGAGAGCTGGATGACCTCTATAATCGCGGCTGGCGCGGAAACGTCTTCTTTGTTGATGACAATTTCATCGGCAACAAGCGCTATCTCAAGGAGGCCTTGCTCCCCGCGGTGATCCAGTGGAGAAAGGGAAAGACAGGGATGCATTTCAATACCGAGGCCTCGGTCAACCTCGCCGACGACGAGGAATTGATGCGCTTGATGGTGGAGGCCGGATTTGATTCAGTATTCATTGGGATTGAGACCCCTGCCGAAGAAGGACTGGCGGAATGCAACAAGAGGCAGAACACCCACCGGGACTTAGTGGAGAGCGTGAAACGCATCCAGCGCTCAGGCCTTCAGGTCCAGGGCGGATTCATCGTAGGATTTGACAGCGACACCCCTTCCATTTTTGAGAAGCAGATCGAGTTCATTCAGAAGAGCGGGATCGTGACCGCCATGGTGGGTCTTCTTCAGGCCCCGGCCGGCACCAGGCTTTACGAGAGGATGAAAACGGAGGGGCGGCTGCTGGGGCCGATGTCAGGGGATACGGACGGCACGACAAATATAATCCCGCGCATGGGCTTTGACATGCTTTTTGAGGGATACCGAAGTATAATGAGCCATATCTACTCTCCCAAATATTATTATCAGAGAGTGAAGGTCTTTTTGCGGGAGTACCGATGCCCGGAAGTCCACTCCAAGCTTGACTTTCAGCATTTTTTGGCTTTCCTCCGCTCCGCCTTTCGCCTGGGAATCGTGGGCAGAGAGCGCTTTCAGTATTGGAGGCTCCTGGGGTGGACG
>JBKHIW010000052.1:0-9041 GCA_046538465.1 Desulfobacteraceae bacterium
TCTCGGAAAACCTTTTGGAAGGAGCGGTTAACGCCTTCACCGGGGAGGCCGGAAGAGGGACGAATGTATTCACCGGGGAGCAGGGACTGAGGCTTTCCGAGCTGGCCGCCCGGTACAAAAAAACCGCCGGAGGCACGGTCATAGTTGGGGATGAGAACTACGGGGAAGGCTCCAGCCGAGAGCATGCAGCCATGTCGCCGAGGCTGCTCGGGGTGAAGGCTGTGTTGGCGCGATCCTTCGCCCGCATTCACGAGGTCAATCTAAAAAAGCAGGGCATCCTGCCTCTGGTCTTTCAAAACCCCCGGGACTATGATCGAATCGAGGAGTCGGACAGGCTGAGCATCCTGGACCTCGATAAACTCGAGCCCGATCGCCCGGTGCGGGGGATAATCCACAAGCCCGGGGGCGGTCAAGAGGAACTCAGCCTGGTCCACACACTGACCCGGGAGCAGGTGGAGTGGTTCAAGGCCGGGTCGGCACTTAACACGGTTCGGGAAGGCCGATAGAACGAGGGTCGGGGCAGACCCCGCAGCGGCTGCATCTCCCTATACTGCAGGGGGGAGACTCTTTCTCCTCCAAGGCCAGCTTGTACTCCTCAATCAAATGCTCTTTTTTGACGCCGTGATCCAGCATGTCCCAAGGCAGGACCTCCTCAAGGCCCTTGGGCCTGGTGATGAAGAAATCCGGATTAACCTCGTTTTCTTTGAAGGCGCGCTTCCAATCGCCCCCAAAGCGGTGGGAGGCCAAAAGCAGCCGACCCGCCCTGCGGTCGCCAAGGGAAAGCAGTGCCTGGACATAGGCCCACTTGGGAACATCCACGCCCACGTTGATCCCGCCCTCCTTGCGCAGGGCCTTTTCCAGCCTTTTCTGCTTGTCCTTCAGCAAGGACGCCTCCTCCATGGGGACCCACTGAAACGGGGTAAAGGGCTTGGGCACGAAGCAATTTACGCTGAGATGAATCCTACCCACAGTGCCCCGGCCCTTGGACTCGCTCACCATCCAATGCCTGACCTGCTTGGCCAGATCCGCTATTGCGGCCACGTCCTCGTTGGTCTCTGTCGGCAGACCCAGCATAAAGTAAAGACGCAGGGTAAATTCTCCGATTGCAGCCGTCATTCTCACCGCCTGCTCCAGCTGCTCCGCACTCAGGTGCTTGTTTATGACACGGCGCAACCGTTCGGTCCCGGCCTCCGGCGCTATGGCCAGAGTGCGCTGCCCTGCCCTGTAAAGGTCCTGGATCAGCCCGGGGGTAAGGCTGTCCGCCCTGAGAGAGGAGACGGAGAACCCGCCTCCCCCGGCCAAGATGCTCCGGGTGATCGCTTCGATCCCGGGGGTGTCCGAGACCGCGGCACTCAGAAGCCCCACCCTGCCGGTCCGGGAGAGGGCCTGCCCCACAGCCTGGATCAGCTCCTTTTCCCTCCTGAAGCGAGGCGGCCGGTAAACATACCCGGCTGCACAGAACCGGCAGGATCTCCCGCACCCTCGGCCCAGCTCCACCAGTACCCTACCACTGAACTCGGTCTCAGGAGTGGTGATCCTGGAGACCCCGGGTCTGCCCATGGATAGATTCTTGCCCACCTTGATCCGGGCGGGTGCGGAAGATGAATGCGGCTCCAAGCCCTCCAGGACGCCTTCCCCACCATAGCGCGGTCGATAAAGTGAGGGGACATATACATGAGGACATGAGGCCAAGTCCTCCAGGATCTCTTTTCTGGCCCCGGTCTTTTCCATGGACTCCAGGAACCGATCCAAAAAGGGCTGAAGGACCGCCTCGGCCTCCCCCAACAAGAAGAAGTCGAAAAACGGGGCCAGAGGCTCCGGATTGAGGAGTACGGCTATCCCTCCGGCGGCCACCAGGGGGACGTCGTCGCCCCTGGCCTCCTGCTCCACGGGGATCTTTCCCCAGTCCAGCATGCGTAGGATGTTGTTGTAGTCGTTTTCAAAAGAAAGAGAAAAGGCCACCAGGTCGAAGCGGCCCAGGGGGGAAAAGGACTCCATGGAAAGGAGCCCTTTCCCCCCGGGAGACAGCTCGGCCGAGCTCGTGTCTTCGGGCAGAAACACGCGCTCGGCCGCAACTCTTTCGTCGAGGTTTAAGAGGTCATAAACCAGCTGAAAGCCCAGATTGGACATACCCACCCGATATACATTCGGGTATGCCAGGGCCACTGACAAGCGGCCGCCCCAATCCTTGCGGACGGCGCCGCTCTCCAGCCCCAATCTTTCCCTGTAGACGTCGACAAGCCTATTTCCCACTCTTCGCTCCCGCCCGGACGGCACGGCCGAATGCTTGAACACGCCGGCTGCTGCGCTCGGCCTCTCCGCCCCGAGCTTATCCGGCGGAGCCTAATGGGCCTTGGCGTGCTTCGCCCTGAGGAAAGTCGGGTATTCCAGGCTGTCCTTGGAAAAAACCCTCCGAAGGATCCCCTTCTTTTCCGCCGGGTAGTCCTCTTCTATGTCCCCGAACGGGTTGTCTCCCTTCCGCTGGTAAGCGGGGATATCCAGGGCCTCGGGATCAATTTCGCTCTCGTCAAGGGCGACTCCGTTCGCCCTGACTGTCCAGCCGTCGCCCGCCTCCTCCTTGGTGACGTCCCGGAGTTTGATCACCTTGCTGTAGTGCTCCCGGTCAATGCCCGTGGCGATGACGGTCATCTGGAGCTCGTCCCCCATGGTGTCGTCAAAGACAAGGCCGGAGAATATCTCCGCCCCTTCATCGACTTCGCCCTTGACATAATTGAAGGCCTCGTCCACCTCCTCCATGGTCATGTCCGAGGGCCCCGTGATGTTCATGAGGAGCCCCCTCGCCCCGCTGATGGAGATGTCTTCAAGCAGCGGACTGTTGATCGCCTCCTTGGCGGCCTCCATGGTCCTGCCTTCGCCGCCGGCCCGGCCGCTTCCCATTATGGCGGTCCCCATCTGGGCCATGACCTTTTTCACATCAGCAAAATCCAGGTTCATGAACCCATTGCTGTTGATCAGGTCTGAGATACCGCGCACTGCGTTGAGAAGCACCTCGTCGGCCTTTACGAACAGGTCCTTTACAGTGCTGTTCTTGCTGCCCACGGACTTGAGCCGCTCGTTGGGAATGATGATCAGGGTGTCCACTTCCTGCTTCAGTTTCTCCACCCCCTCCAGGGCCCGGCGCATGCGCTTGTCCCCCTCAAACTTGAAAGGTTTGGTGACCACGGCCACGGTCAATGCGCCGGCCTCCCGGCACTCCCTGGCCACGACCGGAGCCGCACCGGTCCCGGTACCGCCTCCCATGCCCGCGGTGATAAAGACCATGTCCGAGCCTTCCGCCGCCTCTCTCAGCTCATTCACGCTCTCCTCGGCTGAAGACTGCCCGATCTCCGGATCAGAGCCCGCCCCCAGCCCCCTGGTAATGGAAGTGCCGAGCTGTATCTTGGTTGAGCAGGCGGAGCGCTCCAGATCCTGGCTGTCGGTGTTGGCGGTGATAAAGTCCACGCCTTTCAGCTTGGCCGAGATCATGTTGTTGATCGCGTTTCCACCCGCACCTCCGAGGCCGAAGACCTTGATCTTGGCGCTGTACTTCTTCTGGTTTTCCTCGACGAATTCAAACTTCATTGACTACCCCTCCTTTCAAGAATGATGAATTCAGACATATCTTTCAAACGATTTCCTTGAACCATCTCTTCATCCGATCCATTACTCTTCCGAAAATATTTGTGTCTCGAATCCTGAATTTTTTGCCCTCCTTGGACCGTTTGGCCCCGTATAGCACAAGCCCCACCGCGGTCGCGTACATCGGCTTGTTGACCACCTCCACCAGTCCCTTGATCTCCCGGGGATACCCTGTCCGCGCCTGCACCTTAAAGACCTGCTCGGCGACCTCCGCCACCCCTGGGAGCTCCGCTGACCCGCCGGTCACAACCAAACCGGAGTTGAGGTGCTCGGAGAAGCCTGAACGGACCAGCTCCCCGTTCATAAGGGAAAAGATCTCCTCCACTCGCGGCTCCAGGATCTCGGCCAGGATTCGGCGGGAGAGCACCCGGGGCTTCCGTCCTCCCACTCCGGGGACCTCCACGGTCTCGGCCTCTCCGACCAGAGAGCCAAGGGCGCAGCCGTATCGCATTTTGAGCTTCTCGGCCTCCACCTGAGCAGTGCGCAGCCCTATGGAAAGATCATAGGTCAGGTTATTGCCTCCCAATGCCAGGACGAATGTATGCTTTATCGAACCCCGGTTGAACACGGCCATGTCCGTGGTCCCGCCCCCGAAGTCGACCAGTGCGACACCCAGGTTCCTCTCCTCCTCGGTAAGCACCGCCTCGCTGGAGGCCAGGGACTCGAGTACGATGTCAGCCACGTCCAGCCCGGCTCGATTCGCACACTTTATTATATTTTGGGCCGAGGTTACGGCCCCTGTAACGATGTGAATCTTGGCCTCCAACCTCACGCCGGACATACCCAGCGGATCCATGATCCCATCCTGCTCGTCCACTATGAACTCCTGGGTGAGGATGTGGATCACCTCCCTGTCCATCGGTATTGCCACCGCCCTGGCCGCCTCTATCACCCGCTCCACGTCCTTCTTGGTCACCTCCCTCTCCTTCAGGGGGATGACCCCGTGGCTGTTGAAGCCCTTGATATGGCCTCCGGCTATGCCGGCATATACCGAGCTTATCTCGCAGCCGGCCATGGTCTCGGCCTCCTCGATAGCCTCTTTTATCGAGTTGACCGTCTTTTCGATATTGATCACCACGCCTTTCCTAAGGCCCTCAGAGGCATGGCTGCCTATCCCGATAATCTCCACGCCGTCGGGTTGTAGCTCGCCCACCACGGCACATATCTTGGTGGTCCCGATGTCCAGGCCTGCGATGATCTCTCCCATGACTCCTCTCCTGATTCCCGCCCGGATACCCGCTCAACCGCGGCGAAAGGAGACCACTGCCCCGTCGCGGTAGTGAAGATTGATGCCGGTCACTTTGTGGACCTGGTTTGTCTCCCTGAGGTGATCCACTATGCGGCTGAGCTCATGAATCTTTCTCCCCAGCTCACCCACCCCGACCTGGACCACTGCGGGAAAGGACTGGAAGTAAAGACTCACACTTCCAGGCCCGTCCAAGTGGATCTCCGCAAGCTCTTTCCGCATCCACGACTCTCCTCCGTCCTCCAGCGCACGGAGCACCCTTGCAGCGGCCTCCAACCTTTCCGCCTGTTTCTCGCCCTCCTCAAAGGAACCTGTGATTACCGGGTAATCCAGATCTTCAGATGTTCCCACCCGCTTGAATATCTTGCCCTGGCGGTTCATATAGAAAAGCTCTTCCATGGAAACCACCGCCCAGGGCTCTTCTCGAACTGCTTGTATTTCCAAGGCATGCGGGTAGCGCTTGTTCACCTGCACTGACTGAACCCAAGGATGCTTCTCCAGTTTTTCCCTCAGGTCCCGGGTGTCGATTGAAAGCAGGCTCATATCCGCATGCAGACCGGACATATCCAAAAGCTCCCGTTTCAGGCCGTCTTCCACTCCCCGGATGACCACCTTCTCCAGACGGATATGCGGAGAATGCAGCAGATAGCGATAACCGGTAAGAAAAAGCACGCTTATCATCATCAGACACACCAGCAGGCATGCGGCCTTTAGAAAAGAGGATGTCATCCAGCAAAGCATCTGCCAGAAGACCACCAAAGGGTTTTTCTTCCTTTTCCGGACCGTCCGCCTCTTAGGGGTTCCTTCCATGTCCTCCGCTCGGCAGTGACTAAAAATCCACCCCCGGCCCGGCTTAAGCCGGACGGGCCGGGACCTGTTGTCCCACTATCCTTATCTCCGGCTCCAACCACACCCCGCTCCGGCGATAGACCTCCTCCCGGGCGAGCTCCATCAACCCCAGGATATCCGCGGCCGCGGCCCCGGCCTCATTGATGATGAAGTTGGCGTGAACCGGAGATATCACAGCACCACCCAGCCGCCTGCCCTTTAGGCCGGCCTTTTCCATCAGCCTGCCCGCAAAATCCCCGGGGGGATTCTTGAAAACCGAGCCGGCCGAGGCAGCCCTCAGAGGCTGAGCGGACTCGCGGCCTGCCAGGAGCTCTTTCATACGCCTCTTCACCACCTCTGGCTCTGCGTGCTCCGCCTTCAGGACCACCCTGGTGACCACGGCTCCAGGAGGCAAGGAGCAGGTCCTGTAGCCGAAGCTCAAATCCTCACGAGAGGCGCTGTAGACCCGGCCTTTGTGGTCGACCATCTCCAGGCGGATGACTTTTTCTCCGATTTCTTCACCCGCCGAGCCTGCGTTCATGGCCACCGCTCCTCCAACCGTACCGGGAATCCCGGTCAGGAACTCGAGCCCCCCGATTCCCCGCAATGCACAAGACCGAAGCAGGGCTCTTACGGCTGCACCGCCTCCTGCGGAAATTTCTTCACCATCGCCCTCGGCCTCAAACGAGGCGAGCTCCCCGCCGAGCCTGATCACCACCCCGTCGTAGCCTCCGTCCAACACCAAAAGATTGCTCCCCTTGCCGACCACGAGATAAGGCAACCCCTCTTCTCCCAGAAAGGCAAGCATCCGCCTGAGCTCCGGCACCCGCCTGGCCCGGTAGAACGCAGCGGCATCCCCCCCGACCCTCAATGTAGTGTACAGCCGCATGGGTCGATCGAATCGGATGTCCATTCCTCCGATTCGGGCAAGCTCCCTCAGCTGCCTTTCCTCCATCAGCCGCGCCTTTCGCTTCCATCAATTCAGCCCTCAGAAATTGTCCCCTTGGAGCAGGGCCTCGCCGATCTTATAGATATCCCCTGCCCCCAGAGTCAGGATTACATCTCCGGGCTGCAGCACCTCCTTGAGCTTGGCCAGGATCTGGTCCGGACCCTCGCCCAGAATGACCTCCCGGTGTCCGTGCTCCTTTATTCCGCGGCACAGCCAGGACGAGTCCACCCCCTCCACAGGTCTTTCCCCGGCCCCGTATATGGGAGCCACCAAGAGTACGTCCGCCTGGTTGAAACTCAGCACGAACCTATCGTACAAGGCCCGCGTGCGGGAGTAGCGATGGGGTTGAAAGACCACCACCAGCCTCCTCTCCGGCCAGCACACCCTGGCGGTCTCCAGGGTGTGGGTGATCTCAGTCGGGTGGTGGCCGTAGTCGTCCACCACCAGGACCCCTGAGCGCTCCCCCTTGACCTGGAAGCGCCTGGCCAGACCTCCGAGGTTCCTGAGTCCGGCCTTTATATCCTCTACGTCCAGCTCCAGCTCCAATCCCACGGATGCGGCGGCCAACGCGTTAAGAACATTGTGCCTGCCCGGCATCCCCACCACCACGCGTCCCAGTGACCGACCTTGATACAGGAGCTCAAAGGATGTCTCCAGCTCCTTTATCTCCAGTTCCCTGGCCCTCACATCCGCCTGGGAGGTCATCCCATAGGTCGAATATCTCTTCCTGAGCCGGGGAAGGATTCCCTGGATCTCCTCGTTGTCCAGGCAAAGGACGGCGGTTCCGTAGAACGGGACCTTGTTGATGAATTCTACAAAGCTCTGCCTGAGCCTATCCATGGAGCCGTAATGGTCGATGTGCTCGTAGTCCATGTTGGTCACTACCGCCACAGTGGGGCTCAACACCATGAAGGACCCGTCGCTCTCGTCCGACTCGGCCACCAGTATGTCGCCCTGGCCCAGCTTGGCGTTGGATCCGCCCCATATGTCCAGGCGGCCGCCGATCACCACCGTAGGGTCCAGGTCCCCGGCCGTCAGTATGGAGGCTATCATTGTGGTGGTGGTGGTCTTGCCGTGGGCCCCGGCCACCGCCACCCCGTGCTTGAGCCTCATCAGCTCCGCGAGCATCTCCGCCCTGGGGATAACGGGCACAAAAGACTCGGCAGCCCCGGCCAGCTCGGGGTTGTCCTGGGGTACCGCCGAGGAGTAGACCACCACGTCGGCCCCTTTGACGTTCTCCCCGCTGTGCTCGGTGAAGATGCGGGCCCCGAGCCCGGCGAGACGTCTTGTGACAGAGGACTCTCTGAGATCCGAGCCGCTTACCTCATAGCCCAGATTGAGCAGGAGCTCAGCTATCCCACTCATGCCGATCCCGCCTATTCCCACCAGATGGATATGCCTCGCCTTGCCGAAGGGCCTCATGGGGACTCCCCGCGTCTTGTGTTCCCTGCTCGAATCACCGCCTCCAGCTGGTCCACTATGGCATCGGCCGCCTCCGGCCTGCCCATCCTGCCGGCCATCTTCCCCATATCCGCCAGTCTTCCTCTTCCCTCGTCCAGGCGGCGCAGGGTGTCTGCAAGGGACCCGCCGGTCAGATCCGCCTGAAGCAGTATCTCCGCCCCGCCCGCATCGGCCAGGACCCGGGCGTTTTTCACCTGATGGTCATTGGCCGAGTAAGGATAAGGGATCAGAACCGAGGGCTTCCCTACCGCCGCAAGCTCGGCCACGGTGCCCGCTCCGGCGCGGGATACCACGAGATCCGAAAAGGCGTAAGCCTGGGCCATATCTTCAATAAACGGAAAAACTCGGGCCTCCAGGCCTATACGCCGATAGGCCTCAGCCACCCGCTGGTAGTCGCTTTCACCGGTCTGATGCATCACCTGAAATCTCCTGCCTTCGCCGGCCAGGATTTCCATAGACTCCACCACGGCTGTGTTTACCGCGGCCGCACCCTGACTGCCTCCAACCACCAGGATAGCGAGCTCACCCCGGGCGTTTTTTTCAGCTGCGGCCTCCAGGATCTCCTCCCTTACCGGGTTCCCGGTAAATACCGTTTTCCCGGCCGGGAATCCGCTCCGGCTCTCCTCAAAGGAGATCAAGACCCTCTCCGCCACCCGGCACAACCACTTGTTGGTAAGCCCTGGAAGAGAGTTTTGCTCATGGATAACCACAGGGATCCCAAGTAGTCTGGCCGCCGCACACACCGGCCCGGCCGAATACCCCCCGACTCCCAGCACAGCGTCGGCCCCGAACCGGCGGAGGATGCCGCAGGCCTGATAGAGCGCAGAGGGAAGCATCGCCATTACAGCCAGGCCCTGGAGCACCCCTCGCCCCTTCAGTCCCTCCACTTTGACAAAGGTTCGCTGAAATCCCGAAGAT
>JBKHIW010000053.1:0-9025 GCA_046538465.1 Desulfobacteraceae bacterium
TGACCTTGAACCAGACCGATCTTACCCTCGAAGGACCCGCGCCGAGGGTTTACACGGTAACCGCCCTGACCGAGGAGATACGGGAGCTCCTGGAGGGGGCCTTCCGCTTTATCTGGCTGGAAGGGGAGATATCCAATTTCCGCTCTCCGGCCTCGGGCCACTATTACATGGGGCTGAAGGACGAGCGGTCACAGATAAGGGCGGTCATGTTCAGGCCCCAGGTAAGGTATCTCAAGTTCAGGCCCGAGGACGGAATGAAGGTCCTGGCCCAGGGCAGGATCGGTGTTTATGAGCCCAGGGGGGAGTATCAATTGGTGCTCGACTATCTGGAGCCGCTCGGCGTCGGGGCCCTGGCGTTGGCCTTTGAGCAGTTGAAACGGAAACTCGCCGCGGAAGGGCTTTTCAACGAGGAAATCAAAAGGCCCTTGCCGTTCATGCCCGGACGCGTCGCTGTGGTGACTTCGCCTACGGGAGCGGCGGTGAGGGACTTCTTAAAGGTGATTCACAGGCGCTTTGCCAATATAGACATAACCGTAGTCCCTGTCCGGGTGCAGGGCGAGCACGCCGCTGCAGAGATCATTGCGGCGCTCGAGACTGTGAACCAAGAGCTGGACGCCGACGTGATCGTGCTTACCAGGGGAGGAGGATCCCTGGAAGACCTCTGGGCCTTTAACGACGAAGGCCTGGCCCGGGCCATAAGGGCTTCGGGCATCCCGGTGGTCTCCGCCGTAGGGCATGAAGTCGATGTCACCATAGCGGACCTGGCGGCGGATCTGAGGGCGCCCACCCCTTCGGCCGCGGCCGAAATGCTGGTGGTGGAAAAGGAGGCCCTCGTAAAAAGGCTCCACGACCTCGGCGGGCGCCTGGTCTCCGGCGTACGTGGGGGCGTCCTGCACCGCACGCGCCATCTGGAGCAGTTGGCCGCAAGGCTCCGGGATCCGCGCAAATCCGTGGAGCGCGCCTGGCTCCGGCTGGACGAGACATCAGGAAGGCTGGGCCGGGCCGTCCAATTGATAATAAGGGAGCAAAGGGGGCGGCTGGCCTCTACCGGCCGCTCCCTCTTGCTCGCTTCCCCGGGGGAGGCGGCGAAATCGCGCCGCCGGGAGCTGGAGTATATGAAAAAATCCCTCCAGGGGGCCATGGACAGGGTGGTTTCGGCCAACAATGGGCGCTTGTCCCTGGCCGAGGCCAATCTAAAGGCGCTCGACCCGCTGGCCATACTGAGAAGGGGATACAGCGTCACCCGCACCCTGCCGGAGAAAAAGGTGGTCAGGCGGTCCTCCGAGGTGGAGCCGCAGGATCGGGTCCTGGTTACCCTTGCCGACGGCGAATTGGAGTGTACTGTGGAGAAGACAAATGCCTGAAGAGACGTTCGAGAGCTCCATGAAGCGGCTGGAAGAGATAGTGCAGCGGCTGGAAGGCGGCGAGATGCCCTTGGAAGAGTCGTTAAAGGCCTTTGAGGAGGGAATGAAGCTGCTCTCTTTCTGTTCCAAGAAGCTGGAGGAGGTGGAAAAAAAGGTCTCCCTGCTGGTAAAGGAGCAGGACGGGACAACCGCGGTCCGACCTTTTGAACCAACGGGCGAAGAGGAAGAGCCGTGAGCTTCCAGTTGAAGAGCTACCTGGAGGAAAGGCGCCGGATGGTGGACCGGGCCCTGGAGGAGTGCTTTGTAGAGGCCCAAGGCCCGACGGGCGACGTGCTGAACGCCATGACCTACAGCGTGTTCGCCGGGGGGAAAAGGCTCAGGCCGATCCTGTGCCTGGCCGGGGCCGAGGCGGTGGAGGGGGATGAGCGAGGCGTCCTGCCCGTGGCCTGCGCCCTGGAGCTTATCCACACCTACTCGTTGATCCACGACGACCTGCCCGCAATGGACGACGACGAGCTCAGGCGGGGGAAGCCGACCAGCCACAAGGTATTCGGAGAGGCCATGGCCCTCCTGGCAGGGGACGGGCTCCTGACCGAGGCCTTCCGCATACTTGCGGATATGAAGCCGCCCAAGGGCTCTGACACGGGGCTTATACTCCGGGTTATAGGGGCCGTAGCCGAGGCTGCAGGCTATAGGGGCATGATAGGCGGGCAAGCGGCCGATATCCAGGCTGAGGGAAGATCCGACCGGGAAGGCAAGCCGCCTGACAAGGCCATGGTGGAGTTTATTCACGAGCACAAGACAGCGGACCTGATAACGGTTTCCACCGTGTCAGGAGCGACCGTATGCGGTGCGGACGAGCACGATCTCGCGGCTCTGAACGGGTACGGCCGGGCCATAGGGCTTGCGTTTCAGATATCCGATGACATCCTCAACATTGAGGGAGACAGCCGGGACCTGGGAAAAGGCGTGGGCAGCGATGCGCAGAGAGGTAAGCTCACCTATCCCGCCGTTTTCGGGCTGCAGGAATCCAAGCGCATCCAGCGGGAGTTGGTGTCCCGGGCCTTGGACTCGCTGGAGGGGCTTGGCAGCCCGGCTGACCCTTTGCGGGCCATAGCCGCATATGTAATTGAGAGAAAAAAATGACAAGTGGGCTTGCAAGTAAGGAACAGATGATTCTACCCGATATAAACACCCCCTCAGACCTCAAAGGGCTCTCCGCTTCGCAGCTTGAGCGCCTGGCCTCAGAGTTGAGGGAGATGATCATAAAAACGGTCTCCAGGACGGGAGGGCATCTCGCGCCCAGCCTCGGCGTGGTGGAACTCACCCTCGCCCTCCATTACGTCTTTGACACGCCCAAAGACAAACTGATCTGGGACGTGGGGCATCAATGCTACGCGCACAAGCTGATCACGGGCCGCCGGGACCTTTTCCACACGCTCAGGACCCACGGCGGATTGAGCGGGTTCCCCAAGCGGGCCGAGAGCCCTTATGACGCATTTGACACAGGGCACAGCAGCACCTCCATATCAGCGGCGCTGGGGATAAGCACGGCCAAGGCGGTTAAGGAGGATCATTCCCGGGTGGTGGCGGTGATCGGGGACGGATCCATGACCGCGGGAATGGCCTACGAGGGTCTCAACCAGGCCGGGCACAACGAGCGGGACCTGATCGTGGTGCTCAATGACAATGAGATGTCCATCTCTCCCAATGTAGGGGCGTTTTCATCGTTTTTGAGCCGAAAGATGTCGGGCCGACGCTTCACCAACTTCAGGAAAGACCTGGAAAACTTCCTTAAGTCCATCCCAGGGGTGGGCGAGAACATCCTGAATCTCGCCCGCAAGAGCGAGGACTCCTTCATCACCTTCTTCACCCCGGGCATGCTGTTCGAGGCGTTCAAGTTCAAGTATATCGGGCCCATACAAGGCCATCGCCTGGACCGCTTGATAGAGACCTTCCAGAACATCCTGCACTTGAGCGGCCCCATACTGGTCCACGTGCTCACGGTGAAGGGCAAGGGCTACCCGCCCGCGGAGAACGACCCCTCCCACTATCACGGCGTGGGCATTTTCGAGGTGGAGACCGGCTCATTCACCCCGTCCTCGGGCGCCGCCGTCCCGCCTTCATACACTGAGGTGTTCGGGGATACCATGGTGGAGCTGGGGAGAGTCGATCCCACACTCTTTGCCATAACCGCCGCCATGCCTGAAGGTACGGGTCTTGTAAAATTCGCTGAGGCATTTCCCGAGCGCTTTCAGGACACAGGCATTGCCGAACAGCACGCGGTGACCTTTGCAGCGGGCTTGGCCACTGAAGGCCTGCGCCCGGTGGTGGCGATATACTCGACCTTCATGCAACGGGCTTATGATCAGGTCATTCATGATGTGTGCCTCCAACAGCTGCCCGTGGTCTTCTGCCTGGACCGGGCCGGCTTGGTGGGCGAGGACGGCTCCACACACCACGGGCCTTTTGACATCTCTTTCATGCGTATACTCCCCAACATGATCGTGATGTCGCCCAAGGATGAAAACGAGCTGCGTCACATGCTGTATACGGCCCTCCGCCAACCCGGGCCGGTGACCATCCGCTATCCCAGGGGGCCGGGGCTTGGGGTCCCCTTGGATCCCGAGCTGAAAGAGCTGCCCTTGGGCGTCTCAGAGACCATACGAACGGGCGGCGACCTCGTCATACTCGCACTTGGATCTGCAGTCGCCCCTTGCGTGGAGGCCGCCGAGGCGCTGGACGCCGAAGGGATCAACGCCGGGGTGATAAACATGAGATTTGCAAAGCCGCTGGATCCAAGCGTGGCGGACGTTGCCCTGGCTGCGGGCAGATGCCTGGTGGTGGAGGAAAACACGAGGCTGGGCGGCCTGGGCGGAGCCGTGCTCGAGATGTTCAACGACGCCGGGATCCTGGACCGCGTGGCTGTCAGGCGTATGGGGATTCCAGACCGCTTCATCGAGCACGGCGCCCTTTCAGTACTCCGCAATAAGTACGGCCTGGAAGCCGGCGCGGTTTTCAAGGAGGCCGTGGATTTCTGCAGCAAGGGATAGAAAGGCCAAGGAGAGGCTGGATCAGCTGCTGGTCCGTCGGGGCCTTGCCGAGAGCAGGCACAAGGCCCGGGCCATGATTATGGCCGGACAGGTGAGCGTCGGGGGGCTTACTATAGACAAACCCGGCCGCTCGGTGCCCGTTGATGCGGAGATAAACGTCGCACCGGCAGGACCGCCTTTCGTCAGCCGGGGCGGCCTCAAGCTGGACGCCGCGCTGGAGGCCTTCTCCATTGACGTGGCGGGCAAAGTGATCCTGGATGTGGGGGCCTCCACGGGCGGATTCACCGACTGCCTCCTCCAAAGAGGGGCGGCCCGGGTCCTGGCCGTGGATGTGGGCTACGGGCAGCTCGACTGGAAGCTAAGACAAGACCCCAGGGTCAGGGTCTTGGAAAAGACCAATATCCGCCACCTCACCCCGGAGGCCCTGGGTGAATACGCCCAGGGCGCGGTCATAGACGTCTCCTTCATATCACTGAGACTGGTAGTTCCCCAGGTGATACGCCTGCTTCGACCCGACCGGCCCTTTGTGGCGGCCCTGGTAAAACCCCAATTCGAGGTGGGACGAGGGCAGGTGGGCAAAGGAGGGGTGGTGCGGGACCCGGTCCTTCACCGCACGGTCCTGGAAGGGCTTTCCGCCTTCTTCGAGGAGCGCGGGTGGCGGGTCCGGCGGGAGATCCCCTCGCCCATTCCGGGGCCCAAGGGCAACCGCGAATTCCTGGTCCACCTGGAGCCGGGACCACCATCGGACCCTTCCGGGGACTGGGATCAGGACCGCCCCCCTGCCCGCCGGCCCTAGCGGCCGCCGCGTTTGGAGGCCTTCAATGGGTTTATCTTGCCGTTGGCCTGGACTCCGTTCATCGCCTGAACGTGAGTGGCCATGGGGCAGACACCTGAGCGCCACTTTATGGACGGATCAGGAAAGGTCAGACAATATCTTCCGGTGGGAAATTCCCCGATGCGCTGGCAGCCCTCGCATTGTTCCACTACGGGGTGGCAGTGGCCGCCGTTGAATCGACATCCGCTCTTTGACATGAAAAAGCAGTCAACACCCGGTTTTACAGTTACACAGTCCATGGTTATCACATCCTTTCCATTAAAATTGGCGGCCTCACGCGATTCGCTCGACCGCCGAATAAAGACTTACGGCAAAAAATCTTAGAGAAGATAACCAAACGAGGCGGCCTGTCAAGTCTTTTTCGTTGACCGCGCCCAAGGAAGTGATATGTTTCCTGGAACAGCTGCCGGAGGATCGCCTATTGGAACAGGGCCAAAGAATAGAGTTTAAGGAGGGCAGGCTGCTGGTGCCCGAGCACCCGGCGATCCCGTATATCGAAGGAGACGGAATCGGACCGGACATATGGCGGGCCGCGGTCAAGGTCTTGGACCACGCGGTAGAGCTGTGCTGGAGGGGAGCGCGCCGTCTCGTATGGGAAGAGGTGTTGGCCGGAGAAAAGGCCCACCGCATCACCGGGGAATGGCTGCCTGATGAGACCGTCCGTGCATTCAAGGAGTATCGGGTTGGGATAAAGGGCCCGCTCACCACTCCGGTGGGAGAGGGACTGAGGAGCCTGAACGTCGCCTTGAGACAGGAGTTGGATCTCTACGCCTGCGTCCGACCGATAAGATATCTGCCGGGGGTCCCCAGTCCTGTAAAGGAGCCGTGGAACGTGGACATGGTGGTTTTCCGGGAGAATACGGAAGACGTGTACGCCGGCTTCGAGCTCCCGGCTGGAGGAGAAGACACCGCCGCCCTCAGGGCGTTCCTGAAGGAAAAATACGGGTGGAGATTGGACGAGGACTCGGCCGTAGGCATAAAACCCATAAGCCGCTCCAAGAGCCGGCGGCTGATACGAGCGGCCATAGAGTACGCATTGGGCAGGGAAAGGACCTCTGTGACACTGGTCCATAAGGGGAACATTCAGAAGTTCACAGAGGGCGCCTTCAGGAAATGGGGTTATGACCTGGCGCGGGAGGAGTTTGCCGACCGGACCGTTTCTTGGGAAGACGCAGGCCCTGGACGGGCCGAGGGAAAGATCCTGATCAAGGACGTGATCGCCGACATATTCTTCCAGCAGGCCCTGACCCGGCCCCAGGAGTTCGATGTGATCGCCACCATGAACCTCAACGGCGACTATCTTTCCGACGCCCTTGCCGCCCAGGTGGGCGGAATCGGCATGGCGCCGGGGGCCAACATCAACTATGAGAGCGGATACGCCCTTTTCGAGGCCACCCACGGCACCGCGCCCAAGTACGCCGGCCTGGACAAGGTCAATCCCAGCTCCCTGATACTCAGCGGGGCCATGATGCTCGAGCACATCGGATGGACCGAGGCGGCCCTGAGGATAGGCCAGGCCCTGGAAAAGACCTATTCCCAAAAGTGCGTGACCTACGACCTCGCCCGCCTGATGAAGGACGCACGCGAGGTCTCCTGCTCGGGCTTTGCAGAGGCGGTTTGCAGGAACATGGAGGAGGTCTAAGGCCACCTACTTCGGGCGGCCTACGGGCATCACCAGCAGGGGCCGGTGCCTGGGCGGCAGGGACAGGATCTTGACCAGATCATCGTCTTTGAAGGCCCCCACTATACCCGCACCCAGGCCCAAGGCCACGGCCTGAAGAAAGATGTTCTGGCCTATGTGCCCGGCTTCAATCACGGCGTACTGGATCCCCCTTCGGCCGTATTTCCCGGTTATCCTCTCGTACTCGGCGGTGATCACCAGATTGACCGGCGCGCGGGCCATCCACATCTGGGAGAGGGAAGCCCCGGCGTTGTCAATCCGTTTTCCCCCAAGCCGGGGCGCGAGAGACTCCACTGATTGACAGGGCCTACCGGGCATGGGTAAATAGTATCAATAAAAAGGGTGAGAGGAGGACGCTTTCTTGAGGCCGGAATTCATCCAGGCAAGGGATCTCCCTGATGCGTGGTTCCAGTGCGTGTATCGGCTGCTGGACGCGGGGAGGGAGTACACAATCGACCGGGGAAGCTACGAGGGGCAGAGGCGCCTGGAGTTCGACTATGTAACCGTTCACATCCGGCATCCCGGCGTCCGCCCCTTGATCCCGGACATCCCCCCCGGGCTGGGCATACCCGATCCGGTGGCCGACGGGTACTTGGAAGAATACCTCCCCTATCTGATGACCTCGGTGAAAGGACAGGGAGAGGAGTATACCTACGGCTGGTACCTGGAAGGCCAGATAGCCGAGGTGATACGCATGTACCGTGAAGACGGGCACGGCACCAATCAGGCCTATATGACCGTGGGAGATCCGGGGGCGGTGTTCATGAAAGACCCCCCCTGCCTCCGCGGCATAGACACCAGGGTCAGGGACGGGAGGCTCCACTTTATGGTCTACTTCAGGTCATGGGACCTGTGGAACGGTTTCCCGGCCAACCTTGGGGCCATTCAGCTCCTCAAGGAGTATATGGCCGCAGAGATCGGCGTGGAGGACGGGGAAATAATAGCGGCCAGCAAGGGGCTGCATCTCTACGACTACGTATGGGAGCTCGCCCGGCTGCGGACCATGAAAGAGGCGGCCGAGGCCGGCACGGAGGGCCCGTGAAAGGGCGTCCGGAGCTCGGAGAAGAGATGCTCGAGCTGAAGGGCCTGGATCTCCCGGAGACCGAGGCCTGGTGCGAAATGCAGGGGCTCCCAGCCTACCGCGGCCGTCAGATCCGGCAGTGGCTGTTCAAGAAGCTCGCCCGCTCATTCGAGGAGATGACCGATCTGCCGGCGGTCTTGAGGCATGACCTGGGGAGCAAGGCCCTGGTGGACAGGCTGGAGCTGGAAGAGGCCAGGACCTCGAGCGACGGCACGGAAAAATACTTGTTCCGGCTCCATGACGGCCCCCTGATAGAGTCGGTGCTGATCCCGGAAAGGGACCATTGGACGCTCTGCATCTCTTCGCAGGCAGGCTGCGCCATGGGGTGCCGCTTCTGCGTCACCGGCACCATGGGCCTTAAAAGAAACTTGACCGCGGCCGAGATCATCGATCAGGTGGTGCAGGTGCGCCGCAGGATGGAGGAGCCCGAGCGCCTGACCAACATCGTCTTCATGGGTATGGGAGAGCCCCTGGCCAACTACCCGGAGGCACTGAGGGCCTGCCACAATCTGACGGCAGAGGACGGATTCAACTTCTCCCACCGGCGGGTGACCCTTTCCACGTGCGGGCTGGCCCCCATGATACGCCGCCTGGGACGCGAGACCAGGGTCAACCTGGCTGTCAGCTTGAACGCGGCCGACGATGAGACCCGATCCCGCCTCATGCCCGTAAACAAGACTTATCCCCTCTCCGAGCTCTTGGCCGCATGCCGCGAGTTCCCGCTGCCCAACCGGCGTATGATAACCTTCGAGTACATACTGATCAGCGGGGTCAATGACGGCCCGGGCCAGGCCCGAAGCCTTGCCGGCCTTCTCAGGGGAATAAGGGCAAAAATAAACCTGATCCCCCTCAACCCCCACCATGCACTGGATCTGGCCCCGTCTCCGCCTGAAAGTATCCAGGAGTTCCAGGAGATACTGGCCGCCCATCACTACACGGCCATCGTCCGCAAGAGCAAGGGCCAAGACATTTCAGCCGCGTGCGGTCAGCTGGGGGGAGGCGGCGGAGCCT
>JBKHIW010000054.1:0-9009 GCA_046538465.1 Desulfobacteraceae bacterium
TTGAACCCCTCAAAGGGCCCTCATCCACTCGGGCCTGAGCCCCACATCCCCCCTGAGGGCGGCGTCGATCAGGTCCAGGGCGTCCTGTTTGCCCTTGGGAAGCCTGGCCTTGATGGGGAGATAATTGGACGCGTGGTTGGAAAAGAACAGTCCGCTTGACAGATTCGTATGGGCGAGCATTTCCCTGAGCTCCCTCAACAGGCCCCTTTGATCCGGGAGCACGAATTTCCCCCGGCGGTAGTCCTCGTAAAGAGGCGTCCCCGGTATCAGCATAAGGCTGAGTGCGCCCACATAGTCCGGGTCCATCTCGCTCAACACCCTGCCTGTTGCCCTGGCGTGCTCGAGAGACCTCTCCACTCCCGCAATTCCCAGCAGTACGGTAACAGAGAGCTTGATCCCGGCTTCCTTGATCTTTCTGCCCATGGCGATCAGGTTTTGGGAGTCGGTCCCCTTCCTCACTGCGCGAAGCACCTCATCGTCGCCGGTCTCCACTCCGACGTAGAGAATGACCAAGCCGTTTTCCCGCAGGGCCCGGAGCTCCTCCGGGCTCTTGAGCTTGATCCCTTTTGTATTTGCGTAAGCCCCGACCCGCCTCACCCAGGGCAGGTGCTCTTTGATTCGGTCGAGTATCCACATCAGCCTCTTTTGTGGGATGATCAGGGCGTCCCCATCCATTAAAAAGACCCTGTCCTGTCTACGCATATATTTAGAGGCAAATAGTATGTCACTGAGTATTGTATCATTGTCTTTTATAGTAAAAAGTTTATCCTTGTATGTCCCGCAAAACGTGCACTTGTTGTGCGAGCAGCCAAGGGTGACCTGGAGCAGTATGCTATCCGCCTCGCTTGGCGGGCGGATGCAGGTGCCTTCATAGTGCATGCCCTCGCCGGGTGCAGGATGTGCCATTTTCTTCCTCCACTCTGGATATTGATATATAACCTGTTAAAAAAACAATATAGTGTTTCCGGAAAGAATGTAAAGGCCGGGTTGAACCCGGCAATCTTTGCTTGAAGTCGAAGCCTTGATCGTATAAATCAATAAATTTCGGTCCAATCCAAGATACCGACGCCTGTCCGGGGAGAGGAGCAATATGACGGATATAGCCGACCGGGTCTTTATGATCCAAGGCCAGGACGACATGATCCCCGACGCCCACATGTATGTGCTGGGAGATCCGGAGGGCGATGATATCACCCTGGTGGACGCGGGCCTGGTGGGGAAGGCGGACTACAAGACAGCCTCCCTGGAGCGCATGGGAATAGCCCTGGAGAACGTCAGTCGGATCATCATGACCCATACCCACCTGGACCATATAGGGTGCCTGCCGGAGCTGCGGGCTCGGATGCCCGGGGCCGGGGTCTGGATTCATAAAAAGGAGGCCGTTCCGCTGGAGTCGGGCGACGAGAGGACGGTTTACGGAATGGATATGTTCCGGGACATGTGCCGCGCCCAGTACGGCCTGGAAGAAGGCTATTTCGCCGTGACCGTGGAGCGGAAGCTCGAGGGCGGGGAGGTCCTGGAGCTGGGAGGATCCGACTGGGAGGTGCTTTACATCCCCGGGCACTCGGCCGGGAGCATCGGGCTCTACGAGGCCTCCCGCGGAATCCTGATACCCGGTGACGTGGTCTATGCTGATTACGCCATCGGGCGGTTCGATCTGCACGGCGCGGATGCAGGGGCCCTCAAGGACTCCCTGATCAGGCTGGCCGAGCTCAGAGTGGACATACTGCTTCCCGGGCACAACCGCGCGGTCAAAGGCCTGCCTGAGGACTACCTGGTGCAAACCGCCCGTCAATGGGCCCCCTACCTCGCCTGAGGGCAGGCGGGGCCTCGATCTCGTCCCCGGTGCACTGTGCCGGGGGAGTGAGGAAAGGAGTAAGATATGCTGCTCATAGAGGACTTGAAGGTGGAGCTGGGCGGCAAGGTGATCCTACAACACATAGATCTTGAAATCAGGCCGGGAGAGACGCACGTATTATTCGGTCCCAACGGCTCGGGCAAGACCTCGCTTCTAATGACCATCATGGGCTACCCTGAGTACAGGGTGGTGGAAGGGAAGATCCTGTTCAAGGGGGAGGACATCACCGAGTTGCCCATATACGAACGGGCCAAGAGGGGGATAGGGATGTCCTACCAGAGACCACCTACGATCCACGGCCTGAAAACAGGGCAGCTGATTAAGCTCTGCGCAGGGGCCCGGGAGTTGGACGTAGAGGCCTTGGCCGGAACGGTCAACTTCGACCAGTTCCTGGAAAGGGACGTAAACGCAGGATTTTCCGGAGGTGAGATCAAGCGCTCCGAACTCCTCCAGCTCATGGCCCAGGACCCGGATCTCCTTCTCTTTGACGAGCCGGAATCCGGAGTGGACATGGAGAACATCCAGCTCGTGGGAAAGACTATAGCCTCCCTCCTCCAAAAGGACGTGGCTGCAAACGGCGAGAAAACCAAGATGCAAAAACGCAAAGCAAGAACCAAGATGGGCCTTATTATTACACATACTGGTTACATCTTGGATTATTTGAATGCTGACAAGGGGCAGGTTCTTTATGACGGGAGGTTGAGCTGGGTCAGCAACCCCCGGGAGATCCTGAGATGCGTAGGTGAGTCCGGCTACGAGGAGTGCGTGAGATGCATAACAGAGATGAATTGAGGCAAAGGGCTGAAAAGGCCCGGGACAAGAAGGCGGCTTTGGGCCCGGATGTGGACCTCTCCCAGTTCGATCCCGCTCCGGTGCCGCACGATTATATGGCAGACGAGGATCTTTGCACCCTCCCCATGGCCGACCAGCAGAGGCTGCTTATGGCCGGAATGGACGTCAACAAGAAGGAGAGGTCGGGGACCTTTTTCCAGAAGGACACCCAGGTGGTTCACTGTCAGGCCGTACAAGAGGGCGTGGAGGTGATCCCCATCCGGAAGGCCTTGGAAGAGGAGGACTGGATCGGAGACTACTACTGGGAACTCGCCAGGGTGGACGCGGACAAATACACCGCAGCGGCTGTGCTCGACCTCCATGACGGCTACGTGATAAGGGCGCTTCCCGGGAGCAAATCGGTCTATCCCATCCAGGCCTGCATGTATCTGGACAAAGAGGGTCTCCAGCAAAACGTCCACAATATCATCATCGCAGAGGAGGACTCGGAGCTCCACATCATCACCGGGTGCGCCACCTCACCCCATATGAGGCGGGGCCTGCACGTGGGGATCTCCGAGTTTTTCATCAAAAAAGGGGCTAAGCTTTCCTTCACCATGATCCACAACTGGGCCGAGGACATGTCGGTGAGACCCCGCTCGGCCGCCCGTGTGGAGGAGGGCGGGGTTTTCCTGAACAACTACATATGCATGAAGCCGGTTCAGTCCCTCCAGATGTACCCCACCACCTATTTGACGGGGAAGGATGCAGTGGCCCGGTTCAACACCATAGTGGTGGGAAGTCCGGGCTCGGAGTACGACATGGGCGGGCGAATCGTCCTCGAGGAGACGGGCGGCCGCGCCGAGATAATATCCAGGGTTATAAGCAACGGGGGCCGGGTGACCGCCAGGGGGCACCTGGTGGGGAGGCAGCCGGGTATAAAGGCCCACCTGGAGTGCCGGGGGCTGCTGCTGAACGGCGGGATGATACACGCCGTCCCAGAGCTGGAGGGCCACGCCGACGGTGTGGAGATGTCCCACGAGGCCGCGGTGGGCAAGATCGCCCAGGAAGAGATTTCTTATCTCATGGCCAGGGGCCTGACCGAGGACGAGGCCACGGCCACCATTGTCAGGGGCTTCCTGAGTGTGGACATCCCAGGGCTTCCGCCCCAGCTCAAGGCGGAGATCGACAGGGCCGTGGCCGAGAGCGACAAGGACGTGATGTGATGAGCGGAGGGGAGGCCGGCACATGGGCTTCATCAAAGGTGCGGTGACCTTAACCCGGTACAGAGTGGAGGACGAGCTCCCCGAGGATTTCAGGGAGACCTTGAAGGAGCGGATCGAGAGCCACGCGTTCCGCAGGCTGGATGAGGACTCGCTTGAGGAGAGGTCCTCGGGCTGGGTGAGCATACTGGATACGCTCCAGGTGGGCTTTGTCGGGGACGAGTTCTCCAAGGAGCCTTATCTGGCACTCTCCTTTCGCGTGGACACCCGCACTGTTCCTTCCCGGGCCCTCAGGCAGTACTGCCGCGAGGCCGAAGAGGAGGTAAAGGCCGGAGAGGACCTTGAATTCCTGAACAAAAAGCGAAGGGAGGAGATCAGGGACGGGGTCCGGACAAGGCTCCTCCGCAGGGCGATTCCCCGCTCCAACACCTATGATATGGTCTGGGACCTGACCTCGGGTATGGTTTTCTTCGGCTCCACCAACAGCAAGATCTGCGACGAGTTCACCGAGCACTTCTTCGCTACCTTCGACCTTCGGCTTGCGTCCCTGCATCCTTACTCCTCGGCCTGGCGTATACTGGAGGCCTCAGGCTCGGATCCCTCCGTTGTTGAAGGCCTGCGGCCGATGAGAGGCTCAGGGGAGGCCCCGGCATGAACCTTCTGGAAAGGGTTGAGCAGGCCGGGTTTGTGGGAAGGGAGTTCCTGGTCTGGCTCTGGTACAGGAGCGAGACCAACGACGGGGTGTTCGAGATCCCGGAGCTCGGCCCGGTGGAGCTCTGGTTCGACGGCGGAATCACCCTGAAGTCCGAACAAGGCGAGGCTGTGGAGACGGTTACCTGCTCCGGAGGCGGATCCGCATCCAGAGAGGCGAGGTTCGCCTTGGCCGGGGGGAAGATGATCACCCGGGCCTCCCTGAGGCTGATCAGGGGAGAGGATGAGTGGACCTTTGTATTGGATTCGGATTGGCTGGACTTCAGGTCCCTGAGGACCCCCAGGGTGATGCAGGACATGCGCGAAGACCCGGACGGGCTCTTCTACGAGAGGATATTCCTTATAGAGCAGCCTGTGGCGGTGGTGGAGGCCCTGTTCAAGGAGTTCGTCCTGCTCAGGGTCTCCCCTGGATGGGAGGAGGATGTGCTTCCCGCGCTGGAGGAGTGGATTCGAGGGGCCTGAGACTCATCCGCCCAGGTAGGCCTTCTTGACGTCGGGGTCGTTCAGCAGACTGCCGGAGTCCCCACTCAGCACCAAGGAGCCGCTCTCCAGTACATAGCCCCGCTTGGCGAACTTCAGTGCAAGGCGGGCGTTTTGCTCCACCAGCAGTATGGTGGTCCCCTCTGCGTTCAGCCCCTTCAGGGCGTCGAACACCGCCATCATAAGGAGAGGGGCCAGACCCATGGAAGGCTCGTCCAGGAGCATGAAGCGCCCCCCGCTTACAAAGGCACGTCCTATGGCGAGCATCTGCTGCTCTCCTCCGCTCAGGGTGCCCGCTTTCTGGGAAGAGCGCTCCCTCAGGCGCTCGAATATGGAAAAGACCCTCTCGATATCCTCTTGGACCCGATCGCGGTCCTTCCTGGCAAAGGCCGCCAGCTGCAGGTTTTCCAGCACGGTGAGGTTGCCGAAAAGCCGCCTTCCCTCGGGCACATGGCTCAGGCCGAGATGGCTGACCACCTTGTCCGCCGGGTACTTCAGCAGGTTTTCGCCTCGGAATGTCATTCGGCTGCCCGGCTCCACCGGGATCAGGCGGGATACGGCCCGCAGGGTGGTGCTTTTGCCGGCGCCGTTGGCGCCTATAATGGTGACTATCTCGCGCTCTTCGATATCAAAGTCGATACCGTGAAGGGCCTTGATCCGGCCGTAGGAGACCCTCAGGTTTTCCACCGACAGAAGCATTATTCCACTGACTCCTTTCCCAGGTAGGCCTCGATCACCTTGGGGTTGTTCTGGATCTCCTCGGGCGTGCCCTCGGCTATCACCTCCCCGAAGACCAGGGTCTGGATCCTCTCGCAGAGCTCCATCACTATCTTGAGGCGGTGCTCGATCAAAAAGATGGCAAGCCCTATTTCATCCCTTACCTGGCGGATGATGTCCATCATCTGCTTGAGCTCCTCGGAGTTCATGCCGGCGGTGGGCTCGTCCAAGAACAGGACCTTAGGCTCAGTGGCGAGAGCGCGGGCCATCTCCACCCGGCGCTGGGCCCCGTAAGGGAGGTTCACCACCAGGTGGTCGGCCGCCTGCTCCACCCGCATCATGTGCAGGATCTCCACGGCCCTTTCCTCGATCTCCTCTTCCTCTCTATGACGGGCTGCGGTGCCGAAGAAGGCCCCGAGGAGGCCGTAGGATATCTTGGAATACCTGGCCATTTTCACGTGCTCCAAAACAGTCATATGCCGCCAGAGCTGGAGGTTCTGAAAGGTGCGGCCAAGGCCCCTGGAGGCTATCTCGTGCGGGTACAGCCCGACCAGGCTCTTTCCGTCCAGGAGTATATCCCCCTGGGTGGGTCTGTGAATGCCGGTTATCAGGTTGAAGATCGTCGTTTTTCCAGCCCCGTTGGGGCCGATAAGCCCGCGGACCTCGCCGGGCTCAACCGCCAGGTTGTAGTTGTAGACGGCTCTAAGCCCGCCGAAGAAATGGGTCATGTCTCGGACCTCGAGTAGAGCCATGTCATACCTCTTGTTTCGGGCGGGTCTTGGGGCTCAGGATCTCCCGCACATTGAATTCCCTGAATGCGATGAGCCCGGTTGGCCTGAAGATCATCACGAGTATGAGGAGAAGCGGGATGAAAATCCACTTGAATATCTCCAGGGGCCTCAGGGCCTCGCTCATCAGGCTGAGGCTTACCGCCCCTACCACCGATCCCACCACTGAGTTCAAGCCGCCGAAGTAGACCATGGCCAGGACCTCGGCGAGCCTCTGTATACCGAAAGTCCCTGGGTTTACATATCTGAGCACATGGGCGAAGAGCCCTCCCGCCACCCCGGCCCAGAAAGCGGCGAACATGAAGTTGACGATCTTTGTCCGCCTGGTGTTTACGGTCATGGCCTCGGCCGCCTCCTCGTCGTCCCTCACTGCATTTACCGCCTTTCCCAGTGTGGAGCGTACGAAGTTGTTTATCATCCAAAGGGCGACAGCCGTCCAGATGAAAACCGTGGGCAGGTTGGCCCAGTCAGGCTGGCTGCCCAGGCCCCTTGGGCCGCCCACAATCTCCAGGTTCTCGATCAGACTCTTTACAATGAACATGAAGGCCAGGGAGATGATGGCCAGGTAGTCCCCTCGGGTCCTGAATGAAGGGATGGCTATGGCCAGCGCCCCCAGCGAGGCCACCAGCCCCCCGGCTATCAAGGCCGCCGGGAAGAGGAAAGGCCCCATCCAGGCGGGCAGGAGGGGCGCGCCGAAGAGCTTGTGGTCCACAAAGAGCACCAGGGTGAATACAGACGCCCCATAGGCGCCCAAGGCCATAAAGCCCGGGTGCGAGCACGAGAACTCCCCCATGTAGCCGTTTATCAGATTCAGGCTGAGGGTTACGATCACCGCGATCAGGGTGAGCTTGAGGGTGAGAACCCTGTAGGCGCTCATCCCGGACCATGTATGGAGCACCATGTAGAGGAGGCCCAGGTGGACCAGCACCGTCACTATGGTGGGGAGCCTCATTAGACCCGCCGCCGCCCTGTCCGCTGCCTGCTTGAAGATCCTGACCACCGCCAGTATGGGAATCAGATAGATGATGGTCACGTAGATCAGGGCCGAGGGGATAACAAGGGGCTTGGACAGCATTACCACCAAGCCGAAGAGCATGGGTATCTTTTCGAGGCCCAGGGAGTGGGCCAGGGGGGTTCCTGCCAGCCTCTCCACGGTTACCGCCGCCAGGGCACCCAGGAGCCAGGCCAGAACCGACGCATGGGAAAACGGGGTGAAGAGCCTGCGGACCACGCCCTGTCTGAGGTCTCCGACTGTTTTGGTCGTCTGTTGAGGCATATCCTTTCCTCGTGCCGCCTGCTAGAGTCTCAGCTTTGCGCTGTAAGGCTCGCCGAAGAACCCGTGCGGCCTGAAAACCAATATCACCAGGATGACCGAGTAGGCGATCAAATCCCTCAAGGTCGAGGGGAAGACCATTGCCACGAAGATCTCGATAAATCCGAGCAGGAAGCCCGCCAGGGTGGCACCCATAATAGATCCCCTGCCGCCGAGGATGGCCGCCACAAAGGCCTTCCATCCGAACACTATGCCCATGTAAGGGTCGAGTACCGGGTAGGCCACCCCGAACAGGATTCCTGCCACAGCGGCCAGGGACGAGCCTATGGCAAAGGTCATGGCCGCTATTTTATTGATGGAGACCCCCATCAGGGGAACAACCACATAGTCAAAGGCCATGGCCCGCATGGCCATTCCCCAACGGCTGTGCTTGATGAACTGATGAAGGGCCAGCATCAGGCCGACCGAGACCAGCACTATCATGATCTTCTTGTTGGTTATGAAGACCCCGCCGAGGTTGTAGGTATGCCCTTCAATCAAATAGGGGAATCTGACCCTCTTCGCCCCCATCAGTGCCAAATTGGAGGTCTCCAGGATGATGCCGATCATCAGCCCGGTAATGGCGGCGGAGGCCCGGGGTGCGTCTCTCAGGGGCCTGTACCCGACTCGTTCCACTATCATGCCGACAAATGAGGTAAGGAACATGGATATGATTATGGTAAGTACCAGGATCACCCATCCCGGCACTGCCAAAGCCCCCCAGGAGGCCAGGGCCAGGAGCCCGGTGGCTACGCCGAAGCCGATATAGGCCCCTACCATGAAGATGTCTCCGTGGGCGAAATTGAAGAGCATCAGGATGCTGTAAACCATGGAGTAGCCGAGGGCTATCAGGGCGTAAAAACTGCCCCACTGGAGGGCGTTTACCAGGTTTTGAAGGAAGAATAGCATCGGGCTGGCTCCTTGCACTCTCAAGGTGGCGGGCTCGGGGGCGCCGCCCCCGGCCCGCCACCTGAATCAGGCTGGTCCCGGCTTCATGCTTTTCGGTGGCCGTAAAAACTTGACGGTCTCGCAAAAACCCGCTCCACCGCTGCTGGAAACCTTGTAACCCCTTGAAACTATTAGGGCAGATAACAAGCTCAGGGGCTTTTTGCGACTCCATCAAACTTCGATTCCGGCGTTGGAGTTACG
>JBKHIW010000055.1:0-8951 GCA_046538465.1 Desulfobacteraceae bacterium
CGATGCCGACCGGGGCGAGCGCGAGATCCTGGAGGTGGAAGGCCGCAGGGTCCTTGTCGAGCACCATAAGGTCCGCGAAGGGGAGTGGGTCTGGAAGATCATCAGGGAAAATGCGCCCCCGGAGCAAGCAAGCCTTCATGAGCTGGTGGCCGTCCTCAAACGCCTCAACCCCCATCTCGCCGATCTGGACCGAATCCACGCGGGCGAGGTCATAATGGTCCCCCTCAGGCTCGCTCCGGCCGGTGTGGAGGCCCACAGGGAAGCGCCCGAGGAGAGAGCCACCCCGGGCGAGCTCGAGGATATTGAGCTGGAAAGATATACGGTCCGCCCCGGAGACAGCCTGGTCAAGATCCTCCAGAGCAAGTACGAGCTTTCTCAAGACGAGCCCTACCAGAGGTATCTCCGTGCGATTCAAAGATTGAACCCGTCCATACAGGACCCCGACCTGATCCATCCCGGGCAGGTCATTCGACTCCCCATCCACTCACCCGACCTGGTCAGGATGCCCATAGAACCCGCCGATTCCCGGCCGAGTCCCGAGGAAGAAAAGGTGGAAGTGGATTTTTCCCCTCCGCCTCCCGACGCGGTGGAGATCCGGCCCGAGCCGGTGGAGCCGGATCCCCTTAGGGACGAGCTCGGCAGGATCTTTGTGCTTTTGGGCGCGGATTGGATCCAGAGGGGGCAGCACTACATCCCTTTGAAAGACAGAAGCGGCGTGGATCTTCGGGCGGACAACTATCCCATGATCGATCTAGACAATGGAACCAAGGTGATTGTCGATCTCCACCACTCCATGCCCGGGGAGATGGCCACTCTGATTGAGACCACATGGGAGCACTACCGGGTGGTGCACCTGGATGAGGACCAAGGCCTGCACGGGGCCCTGGACAAGATCCTGCCGGAGTGCGACCTGGGCGTGCTTTACCGCCGCGGAGAGCCATACCACGTGAAAGGCGGGCTTCCTGTCCGCATAACCGCGGACTGGATCATCGAAAAGGGCGGCGCCGGAAGCGGCTCGGAAGCCCAGGTGGTGATGATAACACTCCTGGCGGACGAAACCCCGGCCACCCCCCCGCTCGTCAGGAGTTACCTGGAGAAAAGGGGCGTGCAGGTCCTGGACTACCCGCCCGGCCGGGTTGAAGAAGCGATTCCGGCCTCCCCCATGCCTGTTTTGGAGTCCGGGACCGGGTTCAAGGGTCTCCTGGAATCCCTGGCGGAGCGGCTGGGGGCATACCTCAGGGAAGGGGTTGAAATACCGGCTTACGACGAGGAAGAGCGGGACTTCAACCTGTATGTCAGGGTGGATTACCTGCTGGAAAAAGAGGGCCGGAGGCTGGTGGTGGACACCAGCGGCCTGGGAAAGGATATGGCCTCCATGTTGGAGAAGAAAGGCATCGAGTGCCTCTCCATAACCGATGCGGGCGAGGCCTCTGCTGCAGCGGCCCGGGTCCTGAGCCGGCTGGGGGTGGAGTTCGATACGGGCCCGCTGGATTTTTTCGTCGCCGGACGCGACGCCCCCAGACAAGTCAGGATCCGCGTGCCGGGTGTGGCCTTCGAGGACCGGACCGGCCAGCGGATTCTGGCCACAGACCTCAAACTCCCCCACGAGATAATTTCGCTCCTGGCCGGGGAGGGCTATCGAATCCTCCGACTCCCCTCCCTTTAGCAGGGGCCGGAGACAACTTACCCCTCCACCAATGGAGGCCTGGGAACAAAGGAGAGAGGCATGGCTCTGATGAGGCCGGAGGAGTTCGAGCAAAGCCTGAAGAGACTCAACCCGCGGATTTTCATGAACGGCCGCCGGGTGGAGGACGTCCAGGAGAACCGCAATACGCGAACCGTGGTGGAGGCGAACAAGGCCAGCTACAAATGGGCCCTTGATCCGGAGTATGCGGAGATCATATCCTGCCGCTCCCCGATCACAAGAGAGGTGGTAAATCGTTACACCCATGTGAGCGGCAGCGTGGAAGACCTGGTGCGGAAGGCGGAGGCCGGGACCTTCACCGCGGAGAGGCTGGGAACCTGCATTTACCGCTGCGTGGGTTATGATTCGTTCCATGCCCTGGCAAGCACCACCTGGGAGATGGACCGTGACTTGGGCACCGAATACCATCCCAGGTTCATGAAGTACCTGGAGATGGTCCAGCGAAAAGACCTCTCCGTGGCCGGGGCCCTTACAGAGCCCAGAGGAAGCCGGGCGAGGAAGATCCTGGACTGGCCCGACCCCTACCTTTCCCTCAAGGTGGTGGACCGCACCAATGAGGGCATAACAGTCAGGGGAGCAAAGATAAACATCAGCGGCGCCTATGCCAGCCACGAGCTGGTCGTCCTGCCCCAGGCGGCCAGAAGAGAGGACGAAAAGGACTATGCAGTGGCCTTTGCCACCCCGGTGGACGCCGAGGGAATAACCTTCGTGTGTCAGTACACCCCTTTCAGCGCCGAGCGGGACATGGCAGAGGACCTGGAGGAGCTGGGGAACCCGGTTTTCGGGCAGCGGGAGACATCGGTGGTGGTCTTCGACAATGTCTTCATTCCCTGGGACAGGGTGTTTCACTGCGGCGAGACCAAGTACTCCGGGAAGATGGTCACCAGATTCGCCAAGACCCACCGCATGACCTGCGGCGGGACCTGCAAGGTGGGGTTCATGAATCAGATCATCGGGGCCGCCAAGCTCATCCAGGAATACAAGGGCATGGAAAAGGCGGTTCACATAAACGAGCAGCTCATGGAGATGGTGGTCCTGAGGGAGACCGGGAGGGCCTGCGGCCTGGCGGCCGCCCACAAGGGCGCGGAAGAACCGGAAGGTTCAGGTGTTTACCTGCCCGACGAGATGATGGGCAACGTGTCCAAACTCAACGTCTGCAACGCCTTCTGGCGGGTGATGGCCCTGGCAGGCGACATAGGGGGCGGCCTGCTGGTAACCCTTCCGAGTTTGAAGGAGCTGGAAAATCCGGAAGTCAAGGATTATATGGAGGAGTTCTTCAGCTTCGGCTCCCAGGCCCAGACCAGGGATATACTCAAGGTGCACAAGCATCTCCAGAACTGGACCGCCGGGCTCCACGGCGTGGGCACCTGGCACGGGGCGGGCCCTGTGATGGCCCAGAAGATAATGCTGCAGCGGGTGACCGACTATGAGCGTGAAAAGGCCCTGGTCAAGGAAACCCTGGGGATCGCTTAGCCGCCCGATACCGGTATATGGATATCGACTTTGTCACCCGGGCTCAACCGGTGGTCAAACCCGACCAGGGCCCCGTTTACGAACACATGGATCATGATGTCGTCAAAGGCCTCGGGAGGGCCCAGGCCGGGGAGCGAGATCAAGAGCCCATAGACCGTGCCGTCCCCGCCGGAAAGGTCAAAAGTGATATACCCCTCAGGCGCGGGCTTCCCCTGAGACCGGTCGGTCCTTGCCACTGCATATGTGGAACGAAGCTTGATTTTCATTGAATCCTTCCTGGTTAAAAGGCTGACGGGCCGGGTGCAAGCCCGGCGACAAATCCTACTATTCTAATCGGTAATCTTTCAATAGGCCAGCCCTTCATAGCAAGCGGCAATGGAACGCGCCCTTCACCACTGCCCGCCCATTGTGCGTTGACCGGGCCTCAATCGGCGCATATAGTCATACATATGGCCGGGATAGTGGATCAGGTGGATCGCATACTGGGGAGCGGCGGCCACATGGCCGCTCTTGGGGGCTGGTTCGAGCTCAGGGAGTCGCAACTGGAAATGGCCCGCCTGATCGCCCGGGCCCTCGAGGAGGAGCGGCACGCGATTGTGGAGGCGGGAACCGGCACAGGCAAAACCCTCGGTTACCTGGTCCCCTTGGCCCTATCCGGCAAGAAGGCCATAGTATCCACGGGCACCAAGAACCTTCAGGAACAGATCTATTTCAAGGACCTTCCCCTCCTGACAGAGGCCGCCGGCCTCAAGATCGACGCAGTATTGATGAAGGGCAGAAAGAACTATCTCTGCCTGAACCGCTATCACCAGCTCGTATCAGACCCCGGCCTCTTTGGAGAAGACCTGCTGGAGCTGCGAAGGCGAATGGATGAGTGGATCGCCCGGACCGACTTCGGAGACCGGGCCGAGCTGGAGTGGCTCCCCGACGGCGATCCCTTATGGGAAAGCCTCTCCGCCTCCTCGGAGCAGTGCCTGGGGGCCGGCTGCCCCCACTATGAAGACTGCTTCCTCAACGCCCTGAGAAGCCGGGCGGCCCGGGCCAGGCTACTCATTGTAAATCACCACCTGTTGTTCGCCGACCTCATGGTCAGGCAGGGCGGCTTCGGCGAGGTGATCCCCAGGTCACAGGTGGTGGTGCTGGACGAAGCCCACACGGTGGAGGAGATCGCCACCGGCTACTTCGGGGAGCGAGTAAGCACCCACCAGCTCCTTGACCTCGCCGGGGAGATGGAACGGGCCCTGGACAGGGCCGACCGGAAAGACTCCGCCTCCTGGAAAGGGCTAAGGGCCTCGGCGGCCGCAATCAGGAGCGCAGGAGAAAAGATAAGGCGCATGTTCGAGCCGAGGGCCGAGCGGGGGCTGCTCGAGCCCGAATGGCGTGAGCCTTTACGGAGCGGCCCCTTGGCCTTGCTCGAGGCCGAACTCACCCGCCTCCATGAGGCCCGGGGGAATGAGGTCTTGGAAGAGCAGATCTTCCAAACCTTCCTCGTGCGGGCGTCGCAGTTGACCGGGGCGCTGAAGGCCGTGCTCGAATGCGACGAGCCGTCCTGGGTGATATGGTATGAACGCCGCAAGAGAGGAGCGGTGCTCCACGCCTCCCCCCTGGATGTCTCCGGGCCATTGAAGGATCAGCTCTACGAGCCCCTGGACTCCGTGATCCTCGCCTCAGCGACCCTGGCCGCCGACGGGTCATTCGAATACATCCGCTCCAGGCTCGGCCTTGAGCGGGAGGGAGTCCTGGAGGGGATCTTTCCCTCCCATTTCGACTTCGCGCACCAAGCCCTTCTCTATGTGCCGCGTGATCTGCCCTTTCCTGCTCAGCCCGGGTTCGCAGACCGGGTCGCAGAGCGCATCCAGGAGATCCTGGAGATCTCCTCGGGACGGGCCTTGGTCCTCTTCACCAGCTACCAGAACCTCAACACGGCCTATGAAAGGCTCGAGCACGAGCTCCCCTTCAAGGTCTTCAGGCAGGGCGAGGCCCCCCGCTCGGTCCTCCTGGAGCGCTTTACCGGGGACGTGCACTCCGTTCTGCTCGCCACCGGGTCGTTTTGGCAAGGTGTGGATGTGCCTGGAGAGGCATTGAGCTGCCTGGTGGTGGACAAGCTCCCCTTCGACTCCCCGAGCGAGCCCTTGGTGGCGGCCAGAATCGAGGCGGTACGCAGAAGCGGGGGAAACCCGTTCATGGACTACCAAGTCCCTTCCGCGGTCATAGCCCTAAAGCAGGGCCTGGGGCGGTTGATACGAAGCAGCAGGGACAGGGGGATACTTGCGGTAATGGACGCACGGCTTGTAACCAGCCGTTACGGCGGACGTTTTTTGAAAAGCCTCCCCCCTGTGACCCTGACCCACGACCTGGGAGTCGTGAGGTCCTTTTTTGAACCGCCCGGAGAAGTGCAGGAGACCGGTCACCGGGTTTTGCCTTGAATACCCGTCCGCACCGCCCTATATTGGACGGTCCCGCGAGGGCCCTTTCGGCCGCAGCCGGTTGAAGCCGAAGGGGAAAGGCCCTTTAAGAGGAGATAACATGGCGCCCAAGCCCTGGGAAATCCTCCGGAGCACCCTGGATCGCAGTTACAGGATCTTCAGCCTTCGCACCGACCGCGCCCGCTCGCCGAGGACCGGAGAGGCGCATGACTTCTTCGTCTTGGAATCGACTGACTGGGTCAATGTGATACCCCTGACCGAGGATCACCGCGTGGTGCTCATCCGCCAATACCGCCATGGGATCAGGGATGCCACCCTGGAAATCCCCGGGGGCATAATCGAGGCAGGGGATTCGCCGGAGGATGCAGCGCGGCGCGAGATGGAGGAAGAGACCGGATACAAGGAGAGGGAGATGGTCGATCTGGGATATGTCTTTCCCAACCCGGCCATCCTCAACAACCGCTGCTATACATACCTGGCCCTGGACGTAAGTGAGGCCGGGGAGCAGCAACAGGACGAAAAGGAGGATATAGAGGTGGTGGTAAGACCTCTCTCCGAGGTCCCGGGATTGATCCGCAGCGGCGAGATCCGCCATGCCCTGGTCCTGGCCGCCTTTTACCGCTTTTACATGGAAACCGATCTCGGCCGGAGCTGCCGGGCCTTCGGTATGGACGCCCGGTAGATGCCCGGCGCATGAAAAGGAGGTTCAAGAGAATGAGTCCCACCCACGGGTTCCAGCTGATCCGCGAGGAGGAGATACCGGAGCTCAAGACCACGGCAAGGCTGTATCGGCACGGCGGGACCGGAGCCGAACTGCTCTCCATTATCAATGACGACGAAAACAAGGTGTTCGGTATCAACTTCAGGACCCCGCCCCAGGACTCCACAGGGGTGGCCCATATCCTGGAGCATTCGGTGCTCTGCGGATCCCGCAAGTACCCGGTAAAGGAGCCCTTTGTGGAGCTGATCAAGGGCTCTTTGAAGACCTTCCTCAACGCCATGACTTACCCTGACAAGACCTGCTACCCGGTGGCCAGCCAAAACGTCCAGGACTTCTACAACCTGATCGACGTATACATGGACGCCGTATTCCACCCGCGCCTCACCCGGGAGATATTCCACCAGGAGGGGTGGCACCTGGAGGTGGACTCTGCGGAAGGCCCCGTGACCTACAAGGGTGTGGTTTACAATGAAATGAAGGGGGCCTACTCCTCCCCGGACTCTTTGCTCGCCGAGTACAGCCAGCAGTCCCTGTTTCCTGAAAATCCATACGGATTCGACTCCGGCGGCGATCCCCGGTTCATACCGGATCTCACCTACGAGCAGTTCAAGGACTTTCACCGCCGGTATTATCACCCTTCCAATTCGCGGATCTTTTTCCACGGAGACGACGACCCGGAAAAAAGGCTGGAGATGATGGAGGCCTATCTACGCGAGTTCGAGAGCCTGGAGATCGACTCGCGCATACCGCTCCAGCCCTCCTTGGAGGGTCCGGTTCGGCTCACCCGGCCCTTTGATCCAGGAGGGGACGAGGAGGGCATGTCACTTGGCAGGATCACGGTCAACTGGCTCATCCCGGGGGAGCCCTCCCTTGATCTGGCTCTGGGGCTGCACGCCTTGGAGTTCATACTGCTTGGTATGCCGGGCTCGCCGCTCAGAAAGGCCCTCATAGACTCCGGCCTGGGCGAGGACCTGGCCGGGGTGGGAATGGAGACCGAGCTCCGCCAGTTTTTCTTTTCCACCGGACTCAAGGGCATAAGGATCGAGGACAGTGTCCGGGTGGAAGATCTGATTGAGGAGACCCTGCGCGAGCTGGCGGACAGGGGCATAGACCCCCTGACAGTGGAGGCCGCCCTCAACACCATGGAGTTCCAGTTGAGGGAGAACAATACCGGCGGCTATCCCCGCGGGCTCATCCTCATGCTCCGCTCCTTGACTACATGGCTGTACGACCGGGACCCGCTGGCCCTGGTGGCCTTTGAAAGGCCCCTGGCCGCCCTAAAGGATCGCATCACCCGGGAGCCGGATTGGTTCAGCCGCCTGATAAGAAGCTGCTTTTTGGAAAACCCGCACCGCTCCACAGTCCTGCTTGAACCCGACCCCGGGCTCGCGCAGCGGCTGGCCGAGGAAGAAAACGAGCGCCTGAGGAAGGCCCGCGAAACCATGGGCCCTCAGGCCCTGGCCGAGGCCATAGAGGCGACAAAACGGCTGAGGGAGTTTCAGGAAGCGCCCGATCCGCCTGAGGCCCTCGCCTTTATCCCAAGGCTCAAACTCCAAGACCTCGAGCCAAAAAACAAGGAGATCCCCCTGGAGACGGCCGAGCACCACGGGACCGAGATCCTGACACACGACCTTTCCACCAACGGGATTGCATACCTGGACCTCGGCTTCGACCTCCACGGGCTCCGGCCGGAGCTCCTGCAGTACGCCCGTCTTTTCAGCCGTATCCTCCTGGAGATGGGCACGGACCTCGAGGACTATGTATCCCTGAACCAGAGGATAAGCAGAAAGACCGGGGGCATCCATACAGCCTTCTTTGCATCCGCGTCCAGATCCGAGCCGCGTGGCGCTGCATGGATGTTCCTGCGGGGCAAGGTGATAAGCGAAAAGGTCATGGATCTCCTGGATATCCTGCGCGACGTCCTGCTTCGGGCAAAGTTGGAAGACCGCGGACGCCTGCGGCAGATCGTGCTCCAGGCCAAGGCGCATCAGGAGCAGCGCTTGATTCCGGCCGGGCACGAGGTGGTGGCCACCAGGCTGGCGGCTCACTTCGGTGAGGCGGACTGGGCGGCCGAGCAGACCGGGGGAATCAGCTATCTGTGGTTCCTGCGCAGGCTGCCGGAACTGATAAACGAGGACTGGCCCGGAGTCCTGGAGTCCTTGGAAGAGGTTCGAAGGGTCCTGGTCAATCGATCCGCTATGGTGGTCAACCTGACCGCGGACGGCAAGGACTTGGCGGGCCTCCAGCGCCGGGCCGAAGGGCTCTTGGAGGAGCTGCCCGAGCCGGGCCGCGAAATCCAGGCCTGGACCCCAGCCCCGCCTCCGGCCTTCGAGGGCCTGGCCATCCCGGCTCACGTAAATTACGTGGGCAAGGGAGCGGTGCTCTCTCCGCTGGGATACCGGTTTCATGGGTCCGCCCTGGTGATCGCCAGGCACCTCAGGAACGCCTGGCTGTGGGACCGTATCCGGGTTCAGGGGGGGGCGTACGGGGCGTTCTGCAATATAGACAGGCTCTCCAGCGGCCTTACCTTTGTCTCATACCGCGACCCCAATCTGCTCCGGACCCTGGAGGCGTTTGACGCATGCGGGGAGTTCCTGCGCGCCAACCCTATCTCAAGGGAAGAGCT
>JBKHIW010000056.1:0-8808 GCA_046538465.1 Desulfobacteraceae bacterium
CTGCCCTCGGCGGTTCTCATGGCGCTCGAGTCGGCCGACCGAGTGGGTTACAAAGGGCCTTTTTTCGGGACCTGGACCTCCACCGATCCTGACTTCTTTAAACGCGGCGAGGGCCTGATCAGGGACCGCATGTTCATGCAGTTCTGCGGCGGCCTGCCCGGCGACGGGACCCCGGGTGTGGAGTTCATCCAGGAGCAGTGGGAGCGTTACGGCACTGTATCGAAGTTCGACACCGCCTACTGGGAAGGCACCATCGTCGGTATGATCATGGAAAGGGCCTTTGAGCTGGCTATCGAGGAATTCGGCGAGGTGAACAGCGAGACCGTAAACAAGGCACTGGAGAGCTTTGACAACGAATCCTTCGGCGGGCTGCTCCCTGATACAACCTACACCGAGGACGACCACAGCGGCTCGTGGAAGGCCAGGATGGTCAAAATAAACGAGGACCAGACCTTCGATCCCCTTACCGAGTTCTGGGCCCCGGGTGAAGAAAAGGTCAAGCTCTTGGAGTAAAAAGGGGCGGCGGCTGATGAAGGCCTTTCGAGGAGAACCGAGTGCTTTCGCCTCAGCTCGGCCCGAGGACAGACGGGCCGAGCTCGAGGTGGAAGATCTGACCTTGAGATTCGGTGGCGTGATCGCCCTCAACAAGATCAACCTATCGATTTCCGACGGTGAGCTGGTCGCCGTAATCGGTCCGAACGGTGCCGGCAAAACCAGCCTCCTGAACTGTATCACCGGCTATTACAGGCCCCAGGAAGGCCGAATCGTCTTTAACGGCCAAGATATCACTCGCCGGAGGACCCATCATCTGACCGGCCTCGGAATCGGCAGGACCTATCAAAACATAGAGCTCTTCCCCGGGATGACCGTGCTCTCCAACATGCTCCTGGCGCGCCACATCCACAGCAGGTATACGGTTGGGGCCGCGTCCCTGTTTCTCAAGTCCGCGCGTCAAGAGGAGGTGCGGCATAGAAAGGTCGTGGAGGAGCTCATTGATTTTCTGGAGATGCAGTCCATCCGGAAAAAGCTGGTGGGATCCCTGCCGTACGGACTCAGAAAGCGTGTGGAGCTTGGAAGGGCCCTTTCACTGGAGCCCAAGCTCCTGATACTGGATGAGCCCTTCGCCGGGATGACCCTCGAAGAGAAAGAGGATATGGTGCGCTTCCTCACTGAATTGAACGGGGCCTGGCGTCAGACCATGATCCTGGTGGAGCACGACATGTCCGTAGTCATGAGCATCTCCAAGAAGGTAGTGGTGCTCGACTTCGGGGTGAAGATCGCTGAAGGAGCCCCTGAGTTCATTCAAAAGCACCCGCAGGTGATCAAGGCCTATCTGGGAGATACGGCCACCATCGACTGAACAACCCCGGCAGAACAGGACAATGAATAAAAGGGACGTCAGTAAAATAGAGCGGATTGGCCCCGAGGCCCTGGCCTCCATGGACGCATACACTTTCCCCCAAATGCTCTTCAAGCAAGCGGAAAGGTTCGGTGAGTCGAGGACGGCCATTAGAGAAAAGGCCCTGGGCATATGGCTGGCTTACAATTGGAAAGACTATTTGAGCTATACCAGACGGATCGCCCTAGGGATCCTATCCCTCGGCCTGGAACGGGGGAAGAACGTCGGCCTGGTCTTGGACAACCATCCCGAGTGGCTCTTTGCGGAGCTCGGAGTCCAGGCCGTGGGCGGGATAACGGTGCCCTTGTTCACCTCCGCTGTAGCCAAGGAGATCCAATACGGACTGAACCGAGTCCAGGCCGCTTATGTGTTCGCCCAGGATCAGGAGCAGGTGGACAAGCTGCTCGAGATACAGGGAGAACTGCCTCATGTGAGGCGGGTGATCTATGTCGATCCTACTGGCATGCGCGGGTACCGGGATGATCCGTGGCTGATAAGCTTCAGCGAGCTCCTGGACGCGGGCGGGGCATTGGATCGAGATCAACCCGAGGCCTTTTCCGATGCGCTCTGGGAGGGCAAGCCGGAAGATACGGCCATTATGATTCTGACTTCGGGGACCACAGGCCTGCCCAAGCTGGTCATGCTGGCCTATGAAAACATCATGGAAATGGCCCGCAAATGGCTGGAAACAGCCCCTATAGGGATTGGGGATAACTGGATCTCCATTACGCCCACCGCCTGGATCGTGGACCAGCTCTGGGGTATGGGGGTAACGCTCTCCGGCGGAATGGCCATGAACTTCCCGGAGACACTCGAAACCGTGACCGAGGACTTCAGGGAAATCGGGCCCACGGTCATTGTCACCTCATCCCGTTTCTGGGAAGACCTCGCTTCCAAGATCAGGGTCAAGATCAGTGATGCTGGATTCCTCAAGAGGAGGCTCTATTACTGGGCGCAAAAGGTTGGGGGCAAAGTGGTGGACCTTCAATCAGAGGGAAGGCCCGTACCCGCCGGCCTTCGGCTCAAACGGAGCCTGGCCACCCGCCTTGTCTCCAGGCCTCTTATGGACCGAGTCGGCTGCCTTGGCATGCGCGGGGCTTACACCGGCGGACACCCCATCAGCCCTGACGTCATTCGTTTTTTCAGGGCCAACGGCTTGAACCTCAAACAATGCTACGGGCTTACCGAGGCTGGAGGGATTTTTCAGGTGCAGCCGGACGAGGAGGTCAAGCCTGAGACCGTGGGAAAGCCGCTTCCCAGGACCGAGGTTCGAATCGCCGAGGATCAGGAGGTCCTGGTCTCCAGCAAATCCAACTTCACGGGTTATTATCAGGACCCCGAGGAGACCGCCAAGACCCTGAAGGACGGCTGGCTTCACACCGGGGACGCTGGATACTGGGACGACGACGGCCACCTGCTGATTATCGGCAGGAAGTCTGATATTATGAGGACCAGAGAGGGGGAGGCCTTTTCCCCGGACTTCGTCGAGACCAGGCTCAAGTTCAGCCCCTACATCCAGGAGGCGGTGATATGGGGGGAGGGGCGGCCCTACCTCACTGCATTTATCAACATCGACTTTGGAAACGTGGGAAACTGGGCCGAGGACAGAAAAATACCGTATACCACCTACACAGACCTCTCCCAGCAACCGGCGGTGGAGGAGCTGCTGGTCGGGGAGGTGCGTGAAGTGAACAACCAGCTGCCGGAGCCCATGCGCCTGGCAAAGATCATCCTCCTCTACAAGATGCTGGACGCGGACGACGAAGAACTCACAAGGACGGGGAAAGTCAGGCGGAAGTTCGTTAATGAGCGATACAAGGAGCTTATTGACGCCATGTACGGGGACAAGACCGAGCTGCCGGTCAAAGGGGAGGTCCGTTACAGGGACGGACACGTAGGGACCATCGAGACAAAGGTCAGGATACTCAAGGTTTAACCCAAAAGGGTATTGAGGAGGGCCAGGCTGGTATGGAATTCTTTTTTTACTTGCTCGTAAACGGGATTTCCCTCGGGCTGCTCTACGCCCTTTCCGCCCTGGGATTCGTCATGATATTCAAGTCGAGCAGCGTCTTGAATCTGGCGCATGGTGAGCTCTTGGCCATAGGGGCATTTATATTCCTGGTCCTAACGGCCTGGGCGGATCTCCCCATCATCGTTGCGTTCGCCGCAACCTTGGTGGGGACGTTTATGCTCGGCTTTGTGGTGGAAAGGCTCTTCCTGCGGCCTCTCATCGGTGAGAACCTCATCGAGGTGATAATGATGACCCTGGGCTTGGGGATCATGTTCAGGGGGCTCCTGCTCTTTATCTTCGGGGGCGACATACACAGCTACCCGCGGTTTCTGCCCCAAGGCCTCTCCATCACCATGGGCGGTTTTTTCGTCCCTTCGGTCAACGTGGCCACCTTGATAATCGGAATTCTCTTTCTCATTATATTCGGGCTGTTTTTCAAATATTCTTCTCAGGGCATATATATGAGGTCAGTGGCGGACAACCAACCGGCCGCCTTGTCTCTAGGGGTGCACGTAAGAAGGGTCTTCGCCATGTCCTGGGCCATCGCCTTCATTGTGGCCGCTATGAGCGGGATCGTGCTCGGAATTATCAACGGCGTCAATGTTCACAACCTGAGCGGCATCGGGCTCAAGGTGTTTCCCGTGGTCATACTGGGAGGACTGGACAGCATTGCAGGCGCGATTGTGGGGGGGCTTATTATCGGACTGTTGGAGACCTTTACAGGAGGATACATCTCCACCTCCTTGAGGGAGATAATCCCCTACATAGTCTTGATAGTCATCCTGATGGTCAAGCCTTATGGTCTTTTCGGTTTGGTGCAAATTGAAAGAGTCTGATTCGGAAAGGTCAAGGGAAATATGTTGAGACTTCGATTTCACCCCTGCGGCAACTTCAAAGAGTCTTACCAAGAGGAACTGAGCATCTTTGAGACAGACTTCGGCAGGCTGTGGCTGCTGATCGGGCTGGTTCTCCTTTTCGGGGTGATTCCCTTTATAAGCACCAGCTATATGCTGTATGTCTTGAATATCATAGGCATTTATGCAATAGCTGCCGTGGGTCTCAATATCCTCATCGGGGTTACGGGCCAGATCTCTCTCGGCCATGGCGCCTTTTTCGGAGTCGGCGCATATACCGCCGCGGTATTGGCGACCAAATACAACTGTCCCTTTCTGGTTTCCCTGGCGGCTGCAGGCGTAATGACCGCGGGCGTGGGCATAATATTCGGCCTGCCCTCGGCGAGGCTCAAGCACCTATACCTCCTCATAGCTACTCTGGCGGGGCAGTTCATTATAGAGTATGTCTTTGTTCACTGGGAGAGCATGACCGGCGGCGCACAGGGCATCGTGGTCGCCCAGGCGAGCCTCTTCGGGATAAGCCTGCGGAGCGACAGGCTGTTTTACTATGTCATCTTTATCCTCTTCGTTTTGATGACATGGATCGCCAAGAACCTGATGCGCACCCGGTATGGTCGGGGCTTCACCGCGATAAGAGACAATGATCGGGCTGCTGAAGGCATGGGCATCCCCGTCTTCCCCTATAAGCTCCTCTCCTTTGCAATAAGCTCGTTTTATGCAGGGTTGGCCGGCGGCCTGTTCGCCTACTACATGATGAGCATCACGCCCGAGCCTTTCAATCTTTGGCTGTCCATCGAGTTCATTGCCATGATCATTATCGGGGGATTGGGAAGTATTCCCGGGGCTGTCTTCGGAACGGTATTCATCGTCATCCTGAATGAGGTCCTTGCCCATGTAACTGATTATCTGATGAACGTGGGAGCGATGGGATTGGGGCTTACCATTGCGCCGCTGAGGGAATTCGTCTTCGGCCTGGCCATAGTGCTCTTCATAATATTTGAACCCAAAGGCATTGCAGAGGTTTGGCGTATCATCCGCTCCAGCTTCAGGCTGTGGCCGTTCTCTTACTAGCCGGCCCGGCTGATCCTGAGGGAACAAAACAAATAAAGTTTTCGGCTTTAAAGAACTAAAGTTTAATCCAACTGTATTCTAAGGATCCTGCGGCATGGAAGACAACATCAGACTCATGGTAAACAATATCAGTGTGGTTTACTCCGATGTAATTCAGGTCTTGAAGGGTGTATCCCTCGTGATAAGGAAGGGACAAGTAGTTTCGCTCCTGGGCAGCAACGGTGCGGGAAAGACCACCACCCTTAAGGCCGTCTCCGGGCTTCTCAAACCGGAGAACGGCAAGGTGACTGAGGGATCCGTGGAATACGACGCCAAGCCTATTCACAACCTCTCCCCGGAAGAGATCACCCGCATGGGCATCATCCAAGTACTCGAAGGGCGGCAGGAGTTCAAATACCTAACCGTGGAAGAGAACCTGAGGGTGGGAACCGCCACGCGGTGGGGAAAGCCATACAGGGAGGACCTGGAACTGGTCTATCACTACTTTCCGGCCTTGCTTGCCAGGAAGAAGGGGCTTGCAGGCTACTGCAGCGGCGGGGAGCTGCAGATGCTGGTAATCGGGCGAGCGCTCATGGCCCATCCAAAGCTGCTGCTCCTGGATGAGCCCTCCCTGGGCCTGGCGCCCCTCCTGGTAAAGGAAATATTCCAGATCATCCGGAGGATCAATCAAGAGCAGGGGACTACCCTCATGGTGGTGGAGCAGAATGCGAACATGGCGCTCCAAATCGCTCATTACGGATATGTGATGGAAAACGGTAAGATCGTGATGGAGAGCACCGCCGAGGAGCTTCGAGAAAACCCGGACGTCAAGGAGTTTTATCTGGGGACCGCCTCTTCCGGCGCCCTGAAGACCTACAAGGACGTCAAGGCCTACAAGCGAAGGAAGCGTTGGCTGTGAGCCGCACGCCTCCGGACCTCCGAAAATTCACTTTATGGGGGAGAGCTGATGGGACTCTATGATTTTACCTTTTATGATCTCATCCGCCGCAATGCCGTCACTTATGGAGAAGAGCAGGCCTGGATGGAGGTGGAAAACGGCCGCACCTTGAGCTTCAGCCGGCTGAAAGAAATGAGCGACCGCCTTGCCTGCGGACTTCAACAGCAAGGCGTTCAAAAGGGGGACCGCATCGGCGTCCTCGCCAAAAACCACCTGGAGTACTTTCTCGTTTTCTGCGCAGCGGCGGCAATCGGAGCCGTGGTACTGCCCGTCAACTGGCGTCTCTCAGCGGAAGAGATCTCCTACATTCTAAAAGACGGGGGGCCCAGGATTATTTTTGCGGACGACGAGTATCAAGGCATGATACTCGACCTCAAAGGGGATCTTCCCGGTCTGGAGAGGATGTTCAGCCTTGGCAAGGCCGGGGAAGGCTTCACCGCTTTTGATGTCCTGTTGGACAACAATGGCGGCTTTCAACCTGTCGAGGTGGCCACTGACGACGGGTTCGTAATCATCCACACCGCCGCAGTGGCCGGGAGGCCGAGAGGCGCCTTGTTGAGCCACGGAAACCTCCTGTTTGCAGACATTCAGTTCGCCTATCTGATGAAGACGGCGCCTCAGGACGTCCACCTCTTGTTCCTGCCCCTTTTCCACGTAGGGGGGCTGTTCATGGCCACCACCGCCTTTCATGCAGGAGCACGGAACCTCAATATGAGCAAGTTCGATGCAGGAAAAGCCGCGCGACTCATAGGTGAGAAGGGGGTGACCTTTATGATGGTATTCTCCCCCATTCTCGCTTCCATCCTCGAGGAGCATGAAAAGACAGGAAGCGATATCAGTTCCTTGAGGGCGGTAACGGGCATTGACACCCCGGAGACCATAGAGAAATACCAAGACTTGACCGGCGGCACCTTCTACTCCATGTACGGGCAAACCGAGACCTCTTGTGTGGCCACTTTCGGCCCCTACAACGATCAGCCCGGCGCCGCGGGCAGGATGATCCCCTTGGCCGAAGTGCGGCTCGTGGACCAGTACGACCGGCCCGTCCAAGTCGGCCAAGTAGGCGAGATCACCATGAGGGGGCCTATGGTCTTCAAGGGCTACTGGAACCTGCCGGAGGACACGGACTATACCCTCAGAGACGGCTGGCATCATACCGGCGATCTGGGCATGCTGGATGAAAAAGGGTTCTTGTGGTACAAGGGCCGCAAGGCGGAGAAGGACCTAATCAAGCCGGGCGGTGAAAACGTCTATCCCAGTGAAGTGGAGAAGGTGATCCTGGAGCATCCTGCGGTGGAAAGAACAGTCGTCTTTGGGGTGCCCGACCCCAAGTGGAAGGAGGGAATCAAGGCCGTCTGTCAACTCAAACCGGGGCAGAGCCTCGAGCCGCAAGCCTTAATCGATTTCGTGGGCCAAAGAATCGCCCGGTACAAGAAGCCCCAATACGTGGAATTCGTGGAAGACCTGCCTCTTCTGGAAGACGGATCTCCTGACCGGGAAAAAGTCAAAGAAACCTACGGCTGAAAAGTCATCCCTTTGCCCGGCCCTCAGCCCGAAATATCCGCTCGGTCTCCGCTGAAATTGCCTGAACCGGTAATGTCTGGGATAAGTTGCCCCCCAAGGGGCCTCCCGGCTCCCGGAGGCTTTTGCGGGAGATGGGAATGAAAGCGGATAACAAGGGGAAGAGGTATCGCGACTACAACACCTATCTGCGGGATCTCTTCGGAGAGCGAGTTCAAAAGATACCCTTGGATGCGGGGCTCGGCTGCCCCAATCGGGATGGGACCATCGGACAAGGGGGGTGTATTTATTGCGACGGCAGGGGGAGCGGTACCGGCGCCCTGGTGGACGGGGGCCTCTCCATAGAGGAGCAGGTGCAAAGGGGCCGGGCCTTTGCTTCGGCCCGGTACGGCGCGAGTCTCTTTATCGCCTACTTTCAATCCTTCACCAATACCTACGCCCCGGTGGAGACCCTGCGGTCACTTTATCGGCGTGCTCTCTCCGCACCGGGCATGGTGGGGCTTTCTGTGGGAACAAGGCCGGATTGCGCCGGTAAAGAGGTCCTGGACCTCCTTGCCGACTTCGGGCAGAAATATGTGGTCTGGGTGGAGTACGGACTGCAAAGCTCCCATGACAGCACACTCGCAGTGATCAACCGGGGGCACGATGCGGCCTGCTTCGAAGACGCTGTACAAAGGACTGCGGCCCGCGGCCTGAATGTCTGCGCCCATGTCATCCTCGGGCTGCCTGGAGAAACACCTGAGATGATGGCGGAGACCGCCCTATATCTTGCCCGTCTCCCGGTCAGCGGGGTTAAAATACACCTTCTCTACGTAGTGGCGGACAGTCCTATGGGGGCCCTCTACCGCCAAGGCCGGTACCGGTGTCTGGACAGGCGGGAATATGTGGACCTTGTTGTGGCTTTTCTGGAAAGACTACCTTGGCGGATAGTGGTTCAAAGGCTGACCGGGGATCCTCCACGGGATTTGCGTGTGCTCGGTCCCGACTGGGCATATGACAAGACAGAGACCCTGAG
>JBKHIW010000057.1:0-8759 GCA_046538465.1 Desulfobacteraceae bacterium
GGACAAAAGGACTACCAGCAGCTAACCGTGGTGAGCAGGATGGCCAGAGACCTGGACATGGGAGTGGAGATAGTAGGCATCCCCATCGTGCGAGAACCGGACGGCCTGGCAATGAGCTCCAGGAACATATACCTGAGCCCGGAGGAGCGCAAGTCGGCCCTTTCTCTTCATGAATCCCTGGCAAAGGCCGATGAAATCGTTCGGGAAGGGGAGCGCGACGCGGCTGAGATCCTAAGAACCGTTGAAGAATACATAAGGAGCAAACCGTACACCGAGATAGACTACGTGAGCTTATGCCACCCGGATACCTTGGAAGACGTAGATGAAATTCAAGGAGACGTGCTGCTGGCACTGGCCGTCCGGGTGGGAAAGGCCAGACTCATAGACAATCGGATCCTGAGGCCCGATAAGACTTGAGGAGGGCCTGGCAAGGCGAAGAGCCCATAAAGGCCTGGGAACCGAGAAAGGAGAATCCATAGATGAAAATAGACAATTTCCTGTTTACTTCGGAGTCTGTAACCGAGGGCCACCCGGACAAGGTGGCGGATCAGATATCGGATCATATATTGGACGCGATACTGGAACAGGACCCGCCGGCACGGGTGGCCTGCGAGACCCTGGTGACCACGGGAATGGCCATCATAGCAGGCGAGATCACAACCTCTGCTTATGTGGACATGCCCACGGTGGTCCGAGAAACCATCAAGGACATAGGTTACAAGAATTCCTCCATGGGGTTCGACTGGGAGACTTGTGCGGTGCTCTCCTCAATAGACAAGCAGTCCCCTGATATCGCCCTCGGCGTCAACGGCAAAGGGCTTTTCAAGGAGCAGGGAGCTGGAGATCAGGGGCTGATGTTTGGCTACGCCTGCAAAGACACTCCGACTTTCATGCCCATGCCCATTTACCTGGCCCACGGGCTCACCCAGCGGCTGGCGCATGTGAGGAAGTCGGGCAAACTCCCTTGGCTGAGGCCGGACGGAAAGTCGCAGGTTACCGTGGAATACAAGGACGGAAAGCCCGACAACGTCCATACCGTGGTGATAGCGGCTCAGCACAGTCCTGACGTGGATTACGAGACCCTGCGGGAGGCGATCGTAGAGGAGGTGGTGCGGCGGGTGGTTCCTGCAGAGATGATCCATGCCAAGACAGAGTTTTTCATCAACACTACGGGCCGATTCGTAGTAGGAGGCCCCATGGGCGACTGCGGCCTTACCGGCAGGAAAATCATAATGGATACATACGGGGGGTTCGGGTACCACGGAGGCGGGGCCTTTTCCGGGAAGGACCCCACCAAGGTGGACAGAAGCGCGTCCTACATGTGCCGCTACATCGTCAAAAACATCGTAGCCGCAGGATTGGCCGAAAAATGCGAGGTGCAGATCGCCTATACCATAGGAAGGGCGCATCCGGTGAGCGTTACCGTGGGGGCGTACGGCACAGGCATATTGCCCAGCCGGGAGCTGACAGAGATCGTAAAGAAGATGTTCGACCTGCGGCCGTCGGCCATTATCGAGCGGCTGGACCTCCTGCGCCCCATCTACCGCAAGACTTGCAACTACGGGCACTTCGGCAGGGAGCTCCCTGAGTTCACCTGGGAAAAACTGGACTTGGTGGAGGACCTTAAGCGGGCGGTCAAATAGCATAAAACCTTTATTACCAGAGGGGAATACAGTGGATTATGATATAAAAGACATAAATTTGGCCGACCAGGGACGGCTGAGGATAGAGTGGGCCGGGATGAGCGCACCTGTTCTCGCCATGATCAAAGAGCGGTTCTCCAAGGAAAGGCCCTTGGACGGTATACGGCTCTCCGCCTGCCTTCACATAACCACCGAGACCGCTCTCCTTCTCCGCACCTTGAAGGCCGGAGGGGCCCAGGTGACCGCATGCGCATCCAACCCCCTCTCCACTCAGGACGATGTGGCCGCGGCCTTGGTGGCGGACGACGAGATCCCGGTCTTCGCTGTAAAAGGGGAGGACCACGACACCTACTACCAGCACATCCTGGCCGCGCTCAGGCATAAGCCCCATATGACCATGGACGACGGGGCCGATTTGGTGAGCTCCCTTCATTTCATCGCCCTCGGCAAGCTCGACGACCTCGCCTCGGACGTGGCCTCATGGGCCCGAGGCCTCTCGGACGCCGAGCGGGGCGAGCTGGTAGCCGGAGTAAAGGGAGGAACAGAAGAGACCACCACAGGGGTAATCCGGCTCCGGAGCATGGAAAAGGACGGGGTCTTGCAGTTTCCCATCATTTCGGTCAATGACGCGGATACCAAGCACCTTTTCGACAATCGTTACGGCACCGGACAGAGCACCGTTGATGGGATCTTGAGGGCGACCAACCGCCTACTCGCCGGCAGTACCTTCGTGGTCAGCGGATACGGCTGGTGTGGCAGGGGAGTCGCCATGCGAGCCAAGGGCCATGGAGCGCACGTGGTGATCTGCGAGGTGGATCCGCTCCGCGCGCTGGAAGCGGTGATGGACGGCTACCGGGTGATGCCCATAGCAGAAGCGGCGCCGCAGGGGGATTTTTTCTGCACCCTTACCGGGGATATAAATGTCATCCGCAAAGAGCACTTCCTGGCCATGAAGGACGGGGCCATAGTGTGCAACTCAGGCCACTTCGACGTAGAGCTGGACCTCCCAGGGCTCTCCGATATCTCCACCGCCAGACGGGAGATAAGGCCTTTTGTGGAGGAGTTCAAACTCACCAACGAAAGAAGGGTATACATCCTCGGCGAGGGACGGCTGATCAACCTGGCGGCGGCCGAGGGGCATCCGTCCAGCGTGATGGATATGAGCTTCGCCAACCAGGCGCTCTCGGCCGAGTACATGGCGGCCAATCATCAATCAATGGAAAAGAGAGTCTACCCGGTGCCCGGCCGCATTGACAAGGAAATAGCCAGGCTCAAGCTGGAGTCAATGGGCGTTCATATAGACAGGCTGACACCGGAGCAGGAGAAATACCTCTCCTCCTGGGAGATGGGCACTTGAGGTGTCAGTAGAAGATGGTCACAGTGCGATGATAGGGCTGCTCCCTGAAGTCGCGCTGCTGGCCCAGGTGCCAGAGAATCCCGTCGATTTCGAAGGCCCTTAGAGGGTGCCCCAGCGCCCTTGCCTCCCGGCTGATCATGTCCACGGCGACAATGGTGTTGGCCCTGATCTCCACTTCTTCAGCCCCGCCGGGGTCAAGATAAACGCGCCGGTCCACCTGGGCGGCCAGAGACGGCTCATAGTCCAGGATGCCCAGACGACGGAGGACCTGGGGAAGCTTGTAGTCGGCAAAGGCCGTGAGGTTCTCCATGTCCCTGAATGCCCCCAGGCCCCGCCCTCCCAGGGCATTGAACAGATCCGCGGCGAATATCTGAGCCCTTTTATAAAAAAAGATCCCGCGCTCCCTGTAAACGGCGACATCTCGAAAGGATCGAAGTTTTTTGGCAAGAAGCCGGGCAAGGCTTACGGCCCAGCCCTTGACCGACCCGACCAGCCGTGCGGCCTCTCCACCGTAGTCATTCTCCAGGACTTCGCCCAGCTCCCTCAGGGCCCACGCCCTCTCCTCCAAAAGCTGCAGGGTCCCTGCGCCGCCTAGGATACCATTGAGCGCCTCAGGGCTGAGGTCTCGGAGAAAGGCGGGATCGGTCAAGGGCTCGCCCCTTTCCACGGCAAGCTTGAGGGCAAGGGCAAGGCCGTTGTACCCGGATACGGTCCTTCCATCGTAAATCACCCCCCACCTTTGCGCCCCGGGGGGCGGCCAGAAGCAGAAGTTTATGGTGTCCAATACCAATAAATAGGCAGCCACCCGCTCTGGAGCTCCCCTGAGGTGATAGGCTGCGTCCCATGCGGGCGGCCTTGTGCGGCTGGAGGCAAGCTCCCGGGCGAACGAGGCCGCGGCCTCCCGGTTCAACCTTACCAGGCGGCTTTCCCTGGCGACGAATCTCACGCTCTCCAGCACCTCGAACACCCGAGATCTCCTAATTGAATCCAGGTCCGCCTTATTCACAATTGCATCCGGCGGGTTTTGTGGTAGACTGCCTCCCAGCCGTTACCGGCGGGCGGGTTTATGCTCTCGCTTAGAGGTCTTAAGATCAAGATTTTTACATGGATCCCTTGCGATGAAATCCCACTCCAGCGCCTCTGTTCCATGACTACACGAAGAATCCTGATATTCGCACCATTGGCGATAATCGCCTTTCTTGTCCAGTCATATTTATGGGTGCCCACCTATGAGGAGCAAACCAGGGGGAACCCCGCCCGGCTCCGCGAGTACATAACAGGCTCCATCGGTGATGCATCCCTGCTCAATCCCATCCTGTCTTCTGACAGTGCGAGCAGCGACATCGAGAACCTCGTATTCGAGGGGCTTATTGACCGGGACCGGGACCTAAGCTTCAGAGGGAGGGTGGCCGAGTCCTGGGAGATTCACGAAGTCGCCTACTTCCAGGTAAACCCTGCAAAGACCCCGCCTGCGGCTGAAGATCCCTCGGCAGAAGCCGTGCTCCGGCTACTGGAAAAGGCCAGGCGCGGGGATTTGGAGCTGCCGAAAGAAACTCAGAAGGCCCTGGACAACATACGCGGGATGGAGATCATCCCTTCCTCAAAACGCATCGAGACAATAGAGCTTGAGACCGGCCGCTTGGAGATCGAAATTACCGCCCCCCCGAGGATAGCCCTGGACATGGAAGAGGTGGACCAGCACCTCTTCAAGAGGCTTCTGCCGGTGCTGGGCCGGGATTACTTCGACTCCTTTTCTTCCTCGGAGTACGTGAGGCCGGCGGGCGAGGCGGATCTCCCGGAGGATAGGCTGAATAGTATCGCCAATGAGCTGCTCCCGTCCGTTGAGCACAATCCGGTCATAACCTTTCACCTGCGGGAAGGAGTGCGTTTCCACGACGGGCACAAGGTTGACGCTGAGGACGTTGTATTCACCTACGAGTCGTTGATGGACCCCAAAAACCTTTCCCCGCGGATCTCGGACTATGAACCGGTAAAGAGCGTGGAGGCCCTGGACCTCTCGACCGTGAGGGTCACTTATAAGAGGCTCTACTCTCCGGCCCTGGGTACCTGGGCCATGGGCATCCTTCCTGAGCACCTGCTCAACAGCGAGGCCCTGAGAAAGGAGGCGCTCCAAAGAGGAAGGGACCCTGAGCGCTTTACCATGAGGGAGAGCGGGTTCAACCGCAAGCCGGTGGGTTGCGGCCCTTTCAGGTTCTCCGAGTGGAAGGCGGACCAATACATCATCCTGGACCGATTCGTGGACTACTGGGAGGGTCCTCCAAACTACCGGCGCCATGTCTATAGAATCATCCCGGACCTTCTCACCCAAGAGACGGAGTTCTACGCCGGAACCCTGGACTCCTACTCGGTCCAGCCCCATCAAGTCAACCGTCTCAAGGAGGACGAGAGGTTTCAGAACTTCTCAGGACTCTCATTCGGCTACACCTACATCGGATACAACATGGCCAGGGAGCCCTTTGACGATCCCAGGGTAAGAAAGGCCCTGGGCATGGCCATTGATGTGGGAAAGATTGTGGACTACGTGCTCTACGGCCAGGCGGAGAGAATTACAGGGCCGTTTCCCAAGCAGACCGATTTTTACAACCAGAAGGTGGAGCCCTTGCCTTATGACCCTGAGGAGGCGGCCAGGCTGCTGAAGCAGGCCGGATGGAAAAAAAACCGGGATGGATGGCTGGAAAAGGACGGCAAGCCCTTTCAATTTACCCTGATAACCAACAGCGGAAACGAGCTCAGGAAGGCAGTTGTAGCTGTGGCCCAGGACGCCTGGCGGCAGCTGGGAATAAACGTGAGCACAGATCTCCTGGAATGGTCGGTGTTCATCCAGGAGAGGGTCAACCGCTCGGACTTCGACGCCCTGGTCCTTGGATGGAGCATGGGGATCGAGCCGGATCTCTACCAGATATGGCACTCCTCCCAAATAGGAAGGCACAAGCTGAACTTCGTGGGGTTTGAAAATCCTGAAGCAGACGACTTGATACTGAAGATACGACGTGAGTACGATCATGACCGCCAGGTGGAGTATTGCCACCGGCTTCACCGGATAATCGCAGATGAGCAGCCCTATACCTTTCTCTATGTGAACAAGTGGACCGCGGTGCTTGACAAGCGGATCGTAATAAAGGAGACCGACGAGCAGGGGAACATCCGGTACAAGAAGATCACCCCCACACGCACGGGAAACTTCATGTTCGACTTCAACCGGTGGGTAAAGCTTTCTCAAGCGCCGGACTTGTCGGCTCAATAACCAGCAAGGAGCGATCAAGGCTATGCTCTCGTTCATAGGCAGAAGCGCAGTCCAGAAGACGGTGACGCTCTTCTTCGTCTCAGTCCTCTCGTTCCTAATAATTCACCTGGCACCCGGCGAGCCCAGCCAGGTTGACCCCATGAACCCCAAGTTCACCCCGGAGATGGTGGAGCGCTTCAGGAATGCCTTCCACCTCGACGAGCCTCTCCACGTGCAGTACCTGCACTTTTACGGGAACCTCTTTTCCGGGGACCTGGTCTCATGGAAGGACAACCAGCCGGTATACTTAAAAATCTGGGAGCGGTTTCTAAACAGCCTTCCTCTTTTTATAGTAGGCACCCTGCTTACCTGGACTCTTTCATTCCCTGTGGGGATAAGATCAGCGATCAGGCGCGGCGGCATATATGACCGCTCCACCACCTTTTTCGCTTATTTGCTGATCTCCATCCCCGGATTCTTTTTCGCTTATATCCTGATCATACTAGTGGTGACCAGGCTGCACGTTCCAGTGATCGGCATGGAGACCTTCGGCCTCTCAGCCGCCTCTCTTCCCAGGGTCTTGATGGACCGCGTCTGGCACCTCCTCCTGCCGTCGGTCTTAAGCGCCACGGGAGGGATAGCTATTCTCAGCCGCTATGTAAGGAGCCAGATGCTGGAAGTGGAAGGCCAGGATTATGTACGAACAGCCCGGGCCAAGGGGCTGACCGAGGAACAGGTCCACTACCGCCACGCACTAAGAAATGCACTCCTCCCCTTTGTAACCATGTTCGGGCTGATCATCCCCGGGCTCATAGGGGGATCGGTGATCATAGAGTCGATATTCTCTTGGCCGGGTATAGGACGCATGGCCTACGAGGCCATCCTGGCCAGGGATTATCCGGTCATCTTGACTGTAAATTTCATTTCCGCAGTACTGGTCCTGGTGGGGACGTTCGTATCCGACGTCCTGTACATGGTCGCGGACCCGAGAATCAGGCTTTAGATACATGAACCCTGACAGGGATACCCACAAACAGCCCGAGCTACAAGCCCCGGAGGCACCTGTCCGCTCCCGGCGGGAGCGTGCCTGGGAAGAGCTCAGAGAAAACCGCCTGGCCCTGAGCGGTCTGGTTGTGTTCCTCCTCTTTTTTGTTGTGGCCGTGGCGGGTTTGGCCCTTACCTCGGGCTCGGACCCCGTGCTCGACCCGGCCAAGGTGAGACTCCAGGAAAAGCTCCGCCCCCCCTTTTCACGGCCCTACGCCGAGATCCTGCCCCCTGCCGACGTCCCCACCCTGGGCATCTATCTTCTTGGCACCGACGACCTCGGACGGGACGTCTTCGCCCGCATGCTCCAGGGCGCTTGGGTCTCGCTCACCGTGGGTTTCGTGGCAGTAGGAATCTCGGTCCTGATAGGCATAATTATGGGGGGGCTGGCCGGCTACTTCGGACAGCAAAGCCTTAGGGTGGATCAAACCCTGAGTGCGGTGATCGTATTGGCAGGCGCGGCGGCGGCATGGGGCGGCTCACCGTTCACCGGTCTTGTATTGGTGGCTGGAGGCCTAGGATATCTTATCGTGTGCTCGCCACTGATCACCAAAAGGCTCCTATCCGGGAGGAAGAGCCCCAGGAAGGGTATTAGCAAGGTGGTCTTCGCCGGACTGGTATCCATTGACACCTTGATCATGAGGTTCGTGGATATAATGCTCTGCTTCCCCAGCTTCTTCCTCATCCTTACTGTTGTGGCCCTGCTTCCGGCGAGTATTTACAACATAATGGCGGTGATCGGGCTTACCAGCTGGATGGGGGCTGCGCGCTTCGTGCGCGCAGAGTTCCTCTCATTGCGCGAGCAGGACTTTGTAACCGCGGCCCACGCCCTGGGGGTGAGCAACCGCCGCATAATCTTCCGTCACATGATACCCAATGCCATAGCCCCGGTCCTGGTATCGGCCACCATAGGCATTGCCACGGCCATATTGACCGAGGCGGGCCTAAGCTTTTTGGGCTTCGGAGTCCCGCCGCCCCACGCCACCTGGGGCAATATCCTCTCCGAAGGCAAGAGATTCATATTCGACGCCCCATGGCTGACCTTTGCGCCGGGGATAGCCATCCTGATAGTGGTCCTCTCTTTCAACCTTTTCGGCGAGGGCCTAAGGGATATCATGAACCCCAAACTGAGGGAAAGATGACCCCGCTGCTGTCCGTAAAAGACCTCCACATATCCTTCCACGGACGCAGGTCCACGGCGCGGGCCGTGGAAGGCATAGACTTCCACGTGGGAAAAGGCGAGACCGTTTGCCTGGTGGGGGAGTCTGGTTGCGGAAAGACGGTATCCGCCCTGGCGCTCCTGGGACTTCTTCCCGTGCCACCGGCATCAGTCCCGCACGGATCCGCACTGTTCCAGGGCCGGGAGCTCCTCGGCATGGGCGAGGACGAGCTCCGCACAATCCGAGGCCGCCGGATCTCAATGGTCTTCCAGGAGCCGATGACCTCGCTCAACCCGGTCTTCACCATCGGC
>JBKHIW010000058.1:0-8682 GCA_046538465.1 Desulfobacteraceae bacterium
GGGCCCTCTCTTGAGGAAAACAAACTTTGGAGATCAGCGGCGAGGGGTTCCACTTGAGTCTTGCCGCACAGGTTGTCCACCACTTCCGAGAGATGTCTTACCGCATAGATCGAAAGGCCTTCCACAACAGCGGCTTCCGAGCCGTTTTCCACCGGAACAAACAACCCTTTGAGGCCGGCCTCCCTGGCGGCTACCGCTATAGGCAGCATCCCCGCCACAGGCCTGAGTCCCCCGTCCAGAGAAAGCTCCCCGACGAGGAGGTGCTCAGTCAACGCCTCCTGCGGTACGAGCCCGGTTGCAGCGAGAATCCCCACCGCAATGGGAAGATCAAAGGCCGCCCCTTCCTTTCTTACATCCGCCGGGGCGAGGTTGACCGTTATCCGATCAGAGGGAAACGGGTATCCTGAATTCCGAATGGACGTCCTCACACGGTCTTTGCTCTCCCGAAGCGCCCCTTCAGGTAGGCCTACTGTTGAAAACGAAGGGAGGCCGCTGGAGATATCCACTTCAACGGTCACCACATAGGCCTGGATGCCTATAACCGCGCTGCTCAAGACCCTTGCCAGCATGGGACTGATGTTCAGAGGGGGGATGGATGCACGAATTTGTCTTTACATCAATTCTTTGGAATGGTAAAAAATAAAGTTTATTTTATACCCCCGCGTCTTCTTCGGCGCGGGGCCACGTGAGCAGGAGTGCCCAATGGCTCGAATTACAGTAGAAGACTGTCTTCAAAAAGTAAACAATCGTTTTGCCCTTATCCATATGGCGGCCAAGCGGGTAAGGCAGCTCCGAAAGGGCGCCGAGCCCACGATCTCTTCAAAGAATAAGGACGTGGTAGTGGCCTTGAGAGAGATCGCAGCGGGAAATGTAATCAAGGCCGAGCCCACTGAGTCGAGGAGGCTGCTGGAGGCTCACCCTGATACGCTTGCTGATGAGCTGCTCGCGGAGGCGGCGGAGAGCTCCGGCGGAACCGCGGAGGATTCGCCTGAAACTGAGGGGGCAGAGGCTGGTAAAAAAGGCCAATAAAAGGCCTTGAGCAAGGCTACCGGAGTTTGGCTTTGACGGCGAAGAGAGATTATTACGAAGTGCTGGGCGTCTCCAGGGATGCGGGAGGCGAGGAAATCAAGAGGGCCTATAGAAAGCTGGCCATGAAGTACCATCCGGATCGAAATCCGGGTGATAAAGAAGCTGAAGAGCGATTCAAGGAGGCTGCCGAGGCCTACGAAGTATTGCGGGACCAGGAAAAGCGGCAGATCTATGATCGATTCGGTCATGAAGGGCTGCAGGGTACCGGGTTTCAGGGTTTCAGCGGCTTCGAAGACATCTTTTCCAGCTTCGGTGATATATTCGAAGAGTTTTTCGGCTTCGGCACCAGGCGCCGCCGGGCCGGCAGGGCCAGAGGCGGAAACAGCCTGCGGTATGATCTGGAGATAACGCTCGAGGAGGCCTTCACGGGCAAGGAACAAGAGATCGTGTTCCCCAGGGAACAAACATGTGAAAGGTGTTCAGGGTCCGGACTCAAGCCAGGCAGCAAGCCCGAGGTCTGTATGACCTGTCAGGGCCGGGGCCAAGTGATCCGGTCCCACGGCTTTTTCCAAATCAGCTCCACCTGTCCTACCTGCGGCGGTCAAGGCCGGGTCATAAACGATCCGTGTGAGGGCTGCGGCGGAACCGGGAGGATCAGGGCTGAGAAGAAAATCACCCTGAAGATTCCGCCGGGCGTGGACACCGGATCGCAGCTCAGGCTTCGGGGCGAGGGCGAACCGGGGATCCATGGAGGCCCGCCCGGCGACCTTTTTGTGGTGATTCACGTGCGGAAGCACGAATTCTTTTCCAGGGAGGGGGAACACCTCTTCTGTGAGATCTCTGTTCCATTCGTGCAGGCGGCCCTGGGAGACACTGTTACGGTTCCGGTTATAGACGAGGACGGTGAGACTGAGCTGGAGATTCCTAAGGGGACTCAACCCGAGGATGTACTGACCTTGGAAGGATTCGGTATGCCTGATTTAAAGGGCCGCAGGAGGGGGGATCTATTTGTCAAGGTCCATGTCAAGATACCCAAGCGCCTCAATCAAAGACAGAAGGAACTTCTCGAGGAGTTTGCCAAGCTTGAAGAAGATAAGGTCACACATAAGGCAAAAAACTTCTGGAAGAAGATAACCCAATGATTTCGGAGGACGATAATCGACTCATGCTTAGCAAAAATAAATTAGAATCGTTCAGAAAATTGCTCAACGAGCGGCTTGAGGAGCTCCTTGAGCAGGCCTACGAGACAGTCGATGACATGAGCGACCAAAAGGAGAACCTTCCTGATCCTTCAGACAGGGCTTCATTGGAATCCGATCGAAACTTCACCCTCAGGATTCGTGACAGGGAAAGAAAGCTTATAGGGAAGATAAAGGAAGCCCTGGAGAGGATCGACAACGGAACTTACGGCATCTGTGAAGAATGCGGGGAGGACATCTCCGAGAAAAGACTCAGGGCCCGCCCCGTTACCACCTTGTGTATCAACTGCAAAAAGAAGCAAGAAACCGATGAAAAAAGAAGAGGGGTGTAGGCCTGGACAAGGCTCACCACCATGCCCGAGCATCGGACCAACCAGAATGAGCAAGAACCCCTAGGTAACGACGGGCCACTGGAGGTGATCACCACTCACCTCAACGCCGACTTCGACGCGCTGGCTTCTATGCTCGCTGCGAGCAAGCTCTACCCTGATGCGGTCCTAGTCTTTCCCGGTTCTCAAGAAAAGGGATTGAGGAACTTCTTTCTCCACAGCGTCTCATATGTGTTGAACCTCACCAAGATCCGCCATGTGGATATATCCAGGGTCACCCGCCTGATCCTGGTGGATACCAGACAAAAGAGCCGCATAGGCAAGTTCGCCGAGCTGGTTGAAAGGCCCGAGGTGGAGATACACATCTATGACCACCACCCGCCGTCAGAAGATGACATCAAAGGGGATGTAGAATATGTCAAAGAGCTCGGAGCCGCCGCATCTCTTTTGGCTGGGCTGCTGAAGGAAAGAGGCGTTACCCTGACCCCTGACGAGGCCACCATCATGACCCTTGGAATCCATGAAGACACCGGGTCATTCACCTTCTCTTCAACCAAGCCTGATGATTATAGAGCGGCCGCGTGGCTGGCCGAACAAGGCGCCAGTCAAAATTTGGTGGCTGATCTCTTGACAAGGGAATTGACTGCAGAGCAGGTCTGGCTCCTCAACGACCTTACCAAGGCGGCCATCACACACTCCATAAACGGCGTCGAGGTCGTGATATCCAATGTGGTCAGGGAAGAATATGTAGGTGATTTCGCAGTCCTGGTCCACAAGTTCATGGAGATGGAAAACCTGGATGTGATCTTTGCCCTGGCTCAAATGGAGGACAAGGTCTATCTGGTGGCCAGGAGTCGAATCAACGAGGTGAATGCAGCAGAGGTGGCCCTGGCCTTCGGCGGTGGGGGGCATCCACAGGCCGCCTCCGCAACCATAAAAAATCAGACCTTGATACAGGTCCAGCGCTCCCTGGAAGAGTTCCTGTGGAATCATATCAACCCCCGAAGGACTGCAAGGGATATAATGACCTCTCCGGTGATACAAGTCTCACCGGATGCCACGATCCAAAAAGCGGCCACAGACATGACGAGATACAATATCAACGTGCTGCTTGTAACCGATCATGAAGAGCGCATCCAGGGATATGTCACCAGGCAAGTCGTTGAAAAAGCGGTATTCTTCGGCCTCGGCTACCTACCGGTACGTGAGTACATGAATATCGAATACTCTGCCGTGGGCCCTGAGGCCGGCCTAAAAGAACTTCAAGACCTGATAATAAAGAACAAGCTGAGGATCCTTCCTGTGGTGGAAAACGGCCTGGTCCTTGGAGTGATAACCCGCACCGACCTCCTAAACATTCTGGTTGGAGAACCCGCCCAGGGAGACTTTCTCTATGACTTCCGACATGATTCAGGTTTTGTCCGCAAAAAGAACATGTCAACACTGCTTCGGGAGCGGCTCCCTCAAGCAATAATCCAATACTTGAAAGAATATGGCTTAGTAGCTGATTCAATGGGCTATAATGTCTTTTTAGTGGGTGGTTTAGTAAGAGACGTAATTCTCAAGAGGGAAAATCTCGACGTTGATCTGGTGGTGGAAGGAGACGGTATAAAGCTAGCTTATGCCTATGCCCGAAGGCACCCCGAGGTAAGGGTTCGAGCGCATAGAAAATTCGGCACAGCGGTGATAGTGCACCCCAACGGCTTCAAGGTGGATGTAGCCACGGCCCGCATAGAATACTACGAATCCCCTGCGGCCCCTCCCATTGTGGAGACCAGCTCCCTGAAACAAGATCTCTATCGCCGCGATTTTACAATGAACACCCTGGCCGTGAAGCTCAATCCCCGCCACTTCGGTACCCTGGTCGACTACTTCGGGGCCCAGAAGGACATAAAGGAGCGCGCAATCCGGGTGCTCCACAATTTGAGTTTTGTGGAGGATCCTACCCGGGTTCTCAGGGCGATCCGCTTTGAGCAGCGTTTCGGGTTCAAGATAGGCAAGTTGACCCTGGCCCTGATGAAAAACGCCGTGGCCATAAATACCTTCAAGGACATGTCGGCGCGTAGGATCTTCCTTGAGCTCAAGCTGCTCCTCATGGAAAATGAGCCCCTTCGGGCGGTAAAGAGGATGGACGAATTCGATCTCCTGAAGCTTGTTTTCCCCGGGCTCAAACTCACCCCTAAACTTCTGAACCTGCTCCAGGAGATCGAGGGCGTGCTCTCCTGGTTTCAAAGGCTTTACCTGGAGGAGCCGTACCAGCCCTGGAAGGTATATTTCCTGGGGCTGACGTCACCGATGAGCGACACAAAATTGGCCGAGCTCGCAGCGCGGTTTCAAATATCAGAACAAGAGGGCTTGGGCCTGATCAAGCAGAGGGCGCGAACCCAACAACTCGCCGAGGGCCTTTATCGGCTCCCCGAGGGAGACAACTACGGGGTCTTCGCACTCCTTTCCCAGTACGATACCGAGGTGATCCTCTACACCATGGCAAAGGCCCCTCATGAAAACATAAAACGCAAGATATCCCATTATTTCACCAGACTGAGAGGGACCCGCACCGCCCTCGGTGGCAAAGACCTCATTAAAATGGGAATCCAACCCGGTCCGGTCTACCGCGAGATTTTGGATCAGCTCCTGAAGGCTAGAATGAATGAGGTGCTCCGTAACGAGGAGGACGAGATCCGATTTGTCAAGAAACACTACCCGCACTTGATGAGGGAGTCAAAGAAGGACGCCCCTTCGGGGTTTGAAGGAGAAAAACCTTGAATGTTTCATCTTACTCCTTAAGATTTATTTCTTTGTTTTCTGAAGGGGCGAACTGAGACCAGGGGGAATATTTGTATCATGGAACGTAAGCGGATTGTAAGCGGAATGCGGCCGACCGGGCGGATGCACCTCGGCCACCTACACGGCGCCCTTGAGAATTGGAAGCGATTGACCAGGGACTATGAGTGCTTCTACTTTATAGCGGATTGGCACGCCCTGACCAGTGACTACTCTGACACGGCAGGTCTGCGGGGGTTCACACATGATATTATAATCGACTGGATATCCATTGGGCTGGATCCTGAGATAGCAACCTTTTTCGTGCAGTCCCATATCCTGGAGCATGCTGAACTGCACCTGCTGTTTTCCATGGTAACCCCCCTGCCCTGGCTGGAGCGAAACCCTACTTACAAGGAGCAGCTGCGGGAACTTTCCCAAAAAGACCTTTATACTTACGGTTTTCTGGGGTACCCGGTGCTTCAGGCAGCCGACATACTGATCTACAAGGCAATCGGGGTTCCGGTGGGGGAGGATCAAGCCCCCCATGTAGAGCTGACCAGGGAGATAGCGAGACGATTCAACTACATATACGGAGAGATCTTTCCGGTCCCTGATCTCCTCTTGGCCCCTACTTCGAAGCTGCTGGGCATAGATCGACGCAAGATGAGCAAGAGTTACGGCAATGCCATATACCTTTCCGATGATGAGGCCACTGTCGCAGACAAGGTGAGCCGGATGATCACAGATCCACAGAGGGCCCGGAAGAGCGATCCGGGAGACCCCGCAGTTTGCAACGTTTTTTCCTTCCATGAGTTCTACGCCCCGCCGGAAGTTGTCCGCCAAATAGAGGCCGACTGCCGCTCGGCGGCCATCGGCTGCGTGGAATGCAAAAAACTGATGGCCGGCTACTTGAATCGCTCTCTGGAGCCTGTACGTGAAACGCGGAGAGAGCTCGAAGCGAGCCCTGAAAGGGTCCGAGCGGTTATTCACGACGGAACCGAGAGGGCCCGAGGGATAGCGCGCCAAACCATGGAAGAGGTCAGAGAAGCCGTCAAAATTTGAGCTTATGACCGGGGATACTACGGATTACTACGAAGTCAGGCTGGAGGTCTTCGAAGGCCCCTTGGACCTGCTCCTCCACCTTATTCGGAAGAACGAGGTGGATATATTCGATATTCCCATAGCCGCCATTACCGACCAGTACCTGGAGTACCTGGACATGATGAAGGCCCTTAACATCAGCGTGGCCGGAGATTTTCTGGTCATGGCCGCGACACTGATACACATCAAGTCCAAGATGCTACTTCCTCCCTCCCCCGGAGATGAGGACAAGGAGGAGGAAGACCCCAGACTGGAGATAGCCAGACCGCTGCTGGAGTATATGCGCTTGAAGGAGGCCGCAGGGGAGCTGGCTGAGCGGGACATTCTGGATCGCGATGTCTTTCGCCGCCCCCCTTCCCCTCCTCAACCGGAAGATACGTCTTCAGCCGGCGCAAAGGATTTGGAAGTCAATCTTTTCCAACTGATGGACGCCTTCAAACGGGTGGTCGAGCAGCGCAACCCGGGGGCAAGTATAAGCTTCCGCACCCAGGAGTGGTCCTTGAAGGAGAAGATGACTCACATAATGGAGCGGTTGAAGAAAGGGAGCGCTTACTTCGGCGAACTCTTCGCCGCCGAGGCACGAGTGGATGAACTGGTGGCTACTTTTTTGGCGCTCTTGGAATTGGTGCAGGCGGGGATGATTCTGGTGTACCAGCCGGAAATAGAAAAAGATATCCTTCTTGAGCCCCTGTTCGATTCTCCGGAGGAGGAAGGCCGTGCCTAAATCCTTGAAGCTTATTGTGGAGGCCCTCCTCTTTGCATCGGAGCGCCCCCTAAGCCCCGGGGACTTCCGCGAATGGCTGCCTGATGTGGAAACGACGGCCATAAAGAGCGCCTTAAGGGTCCTGGAGTATGAATATGAGGCCATGGCAAGGAGCTTTGTTTTAAAACAGGTGGCAGGCGGATACCAGTTCAGGACCCGCTCGGAGTACGGTGTCTACATACTAAGGATGCTCCAGACTCAACCTGCCAGGCTCTCTCGGGCAGCGCTGGAGACCCTGGCCATAATCGCGTACAAGCAGCCCATAGTACGCCACGAAATAGAGGGCATCCGCGGGGTGGACTCGGGGGGCATCCTGAAAAGCCTTCTGGAAAAGGGCCTGATCCGAGTGCTGGGAAGAAAGGACCTTCCCGGGCGGCCCTTGATCTACGGCACCACCAAACGATTCTTGGAAGTCTTTGAGCTGGACAGTATTGAATCCCTCCCCAAGCTCAAGGAAATCAAAGGACTAGAAAGCGAAGACCATGGCACGCAAAAGACCCGGGGACTCTTCGAAGAAAGGGCCCCGGCCGAAGAGGCAGGGGAAAGCGCCGCTCCCGGTGAAAAGGAAGAAACAGAAAACGCCTCTGCCTCGGGTTGAATCGAAGCAGGAGAAAGAGGCCCCGGCGACCGGTCCTCCTCCACGTCTTCGGGGCAGGGAAAGGATTAATAAGATTTTGTCCGCCGCCGGGGTTGCCTCCCGCAGACGCGCAGACGAGCTCATGGCCGAGGGCAGGGTGAGTCTAAACGGCGTCGTGATAAAAGGACCGGGTGCCGCGGCGGTCTGGGGCAAAGACTCCATCGAGGTGGACGGCGAAGAGATACCCGCCCCGAGTCATCGTGTCTACTTGATGCTCAACAAGCCCTTCGGATATATCTCAGCACTTCACGACCCCCGGGGGCGGCCGGTGATCTCTGACCTGGTAAGCGGCCTGGGGGAGCGCGTATATCCTGTAGGCCGGCTGGACTTTGACAGCCTCGGGCTTCTACTCCTTACAAACGATGGAGAATGGGCCTTTAGGATGACGCACCCCAAGTATCGAGTCCCCAGGACCTATAAAATTACCGCGGAGGGAGAGATCTCTGAGATCGCTTTGAGTAGGCTCCGATCCGGGCTGGAATTGGACGACGGCCCCTCGGGTCCGGCCCGGGTTACGGCTCTCAAGCGGGACCAAGGACGGTCCGTTCTCAGAATAACCGTCTACCAGGGTCGCTCTCGAATTGTTCGTCGCATGATGGAGGCGGTTGGGCACCCGGTCATCCAGCTCATCAGGATCGGCTTCGGCCCCTTGGCCTTGGGAAGGCTCAAGGTGGGAGAGTACAGGCACCTGAGCCAAGAGGAAATCCGTAGAGCTGCAAGGATAGTGGGTCTTGCCTGATCAATTTTCTATTTACAAGGCTCTTAGGATGCCGTATCATAGTAAATTATGAAATAGAATACTTGCTTTATCGGGCGGTTAACTCAGCGGGAGAGTGCCATCCTCACACGGTGGAAGCC
>JBKHIW010000059.1:0-8672 GCA_046538465.1 Desulfobacteraceae bacterium
TCCTGCTTCCCCTGGTTCTGCGAAGAACGAACTTGATATACTGCCTTTCCATTTCCTCCAGGGAGAACGGATCCTCGGTGAACATCTGAAAGTCGCCCTGCCTTTGGGATATGAAAGAAGGCAGGTCCCTCGGTCGGATGATCTCGGCGTCTTCCAATATAAGTATCCTCTCCAGGGTGTGCTCCAGCTCCCGGACATTGCCGGGCCAGGCGTAATCCATTAAGATCTCCATGGCCTCGTCGCTCACCCCGGGAACCTCCCGCTTTATCCTGCTGCTGAACTTACCCAGGAAGTGGTCTACCAATAGGGGGATGTCCTCCTTATGGTCTCTTAATGGGGGCAGGTGAATGGGGACCACGCTCAGACGGTAGTAAAGGTCTTCGCGGAAGGTCCCAGCCTCAATGCTGTCCTTGAGATCGCGGTTGGAGGCGGATATGATCCGGATATCCAGCTTGATCTTCCTCTGGTCTCCCACCTTCATGAATTCGCGCTCCTGGATCACCCGCAGGAGCTTTGCCTGGATCTTGAGGCTCAAATTGGAGATTTCGTCAAAGAAAAACGTTCCCCGGTTGGCCAGCTCAAAGAGCCCATGCTTGGTCTGAAGGGCGCCTGTAAAGGAGCCTTTGACGTGACCGAACAGCTCGCTTTCCAAAAGCGTCTCCACCAGCGAAGAGCAATCCACGGCCACGAATTCCCGCTCCCTGCGTCTGCTGTAGGCGTGAATGGCCCTGGCCACCAGCTCCTTTCCGGTGCCGCTCTCACCGGTTATTAAGACCGTGCTCCCTGTAGGGGCCACCTTGAGGATCTTTTCGAAAAGGGCCTTCATTTTCCGGCTCTTGCCGATTATAAGATCGTGGTCCCCGTCAATGGCCAGGCCTGGAACCGAAAGATCTCCCTGGTTTAGTCCTTCTACCGGACCCTTTGTTTGTTTTTGGAGCTTGCTGAGGGAGGCCTCCAAATCCTGCAGCCTGAAGGGCTTTACCAGGTAGTCCTGCGCACCGAGCTTGATGCACTCCACTGCATTATCAATGGTAGGATAGCCTGTAATCATAATTACGGGGAGGGCAGGGCGCCTGGAGTGAATCTCCTTCAGAACCTCAACACCGTCCATATCCGGCATGCGTATATCGAGGAGAATCAAGTCGAAGTCGCCGCTCTCCAGCAGGGACAATCCCTCGCGGCCGCAGGAAGCAGGCACCACGTGCATTCCCTGGCCGTGGAGCGCCCTGCGAATCCCGTTTCTAACCACGGCTTCGTCGTCCACGACCAGGACCTTCCTGATCCCACCGGACCTACTCATCACTCGGACTCATAAGAGGAAGGATGACGCGGAAGGTGCTGCCCTCAGCCGGGGTGCTTTCCACCTCTATGTCCCCCTGGTGGGCCTCCACCAGGGCCTTGGTAATCGCAAGGCCCAGCCCGGTCCCCACCACCTGACGGGTCTCAGGATGTTTTACCCGGTAGAACTTGTCGAAGATCTTGGGGAGTTCTTCGGGTGGGATCCCCACGCCGGTGTCTTTCACCTCTATTTCCAGGTTGTCTCCCCGGCCCCTGGCTTTTATTTCCACCCGTCCGCCCGGCGAATAGTTTATCGCATTGGTCACCAGGTTGGTCAGTACCTCACTAATCCCCTTGGGGTCGGCTTGGACCGGCCTCACGTCTTGGCAATGGTAGGTGAGCTCCACTCCCTGCTCCTTGGCCCTTTCTTCCATCAGGGCCACGGTCTCTCGTATAGCCTCCTCGACGTCAATGGGGACCCGATGCTGGAATTGCTGCCCCGCCTCGATCTTGGCTATATCCAACAGGTCTCGAATCAGATCCAGGAGTTGGTCGATCTTTTTGACCCCACGGCCTATCAGCTCTTCCTGCTTTTTTTCCAGGGGGCCCGCAAGGCCCTCCAGGATGACGCTGTTTTGCTGTCTGATGCTGACCAGGGGGCTTCTGAGTTCATGGGCGACCATGTTGACGAATTCGGACTTCATTTCATCCAGCTGCTTGAAGGCGGTAATATCTTCCAACACGGTCACTGTCCCCACCACCCCGTGCTCGGCCACCACAGCAGGGGCGGAGATCGCCCTCAAGGTGTTTTTCCCGGCCTCTATTTCCTGGCTGATAAACTCGTCTTTGCCCAATTCCCCGGACTGGATCTTCTCCAGGGTGTTTATCAAGGATGCATTATCAGTCAGCCGGGTCAGGGGAACAGGGGGATGGATCTCCTCCTTGATCCTCATCAAGCGGGCGGAAGCCGGATTGTGGAGCACCACCTCCAGGCTTCGGTTGGTGACCAGCACTCCGTTTGCCATGCAGTTTATAATGGTCTTCAAACGGCTCTTTTCCAGATTCAGATCGTAGAGGTTGCGCTGCCTCTCCTGCTCGAAGATTCGCCCCTGTTGCTCCAGCCGGCGTTTGTCCGCGGCCCGGGCCACGGTGAGGAGGAACTGATCGGTCTGAAAAGGCTTGGTTACAAAATCATAGGCGCCTTTTTTCATGCATTCTACGGCCGTGTCCACTGTGCCATGGCCCGTTATTATTATCACCGGCACGTCAGGGTGGCTGCGCCGGGCGTAATCCAGGACCTCCTCACCGCTCATGACCGGCATCTTGAGATCGAGGAGCACAATGTCCACAGTATCCTTGTTCAAGATTTCAACCGCATCCTTGCCGTCTTCCGCGCAGAGGACGCCGTAGCCCTTTCCGGAAAGCACCCGGTTGCACCCCTCCCGGACCACTCGTTCATCGTCCACCACCAGCACATTGATCTTGTCTTCCAAAAAGCCACCTCCTCTTAGTCCAAGAAAACCTCCGCGCTCTCCGAGTGCTCCAGAAAACCCAGGGGCAGCTCAATGAGAAACGTGGTTCCGCCTTGCGGCGGGCTGTCTACGCTAAGACTTCCGCCGTGGAGTTCTTCAACAATCTTTTTGGAGATGCTGAGGCCGAGGCCCGTACCTTTGCCCACCGGCTTTGTAGTAAAGAATATTTCAAAAATTTTGTCGCGGAGCCCTTGGGGAATGCCGGGGCCGGTGTCGGACACCCTGATAACAAAGCGCTCGTCATCCGAGTTGAAACTGGCTTTTACTTCCAGCTTGCCTTTGCCTTCCATGGCGTCCGCAGCATTGATAAACAGATTCATCAAGACCTGCTGCAGCTGCCCCATATCCCCGATCACCTCGGGCATATCAGGCTCCAACTCGACATTGACCTCTATATCCTGAAACAAGGCCTGGTCTATCAATAGGTTCAAGGATTTTTTGACCAGCTCCTCCATCTGAAAGGCAGAAACCTTGCCAACGGAGCGGCGGCTGAACTCGAGGAGCTCAGCGACGATCTTCTTGCATCTAAGAGTTTGATCGATTATTTCTTGTATATCTAATAGATCTTGCGGTCTATCTTTTAAGCTTTCCTTTAATATTTCAGCATACATTAGGATGCCGGCCAAGGGGTTGTTTACCTCATGGGCAACCCCGGCAGCCATGCGACCGACAGAGGCGATTTTTTCCGATTCCACGAGCTGCAAATGAGCGTCCTCAAGCTCACGTCGCATCTCCAGCACTTCGCGCATATCCCTGAAAACACCTACGCTTCCCACTTCTTCTCCGTCTATGGTCACGATGGAGGCCGAAAGCGTCACCGGGATTTCCTCGCCGTCGCGGGTGACGATCGACATGCTGGTGGGATTGAGCTTCCCCGGGGGGCCGTAATGCTCACTCCTCATCTTTCTCATATTTTCTCTTGCGGTTTCTATATCATAAAATGTACTCAGATGGCCTCGATTAATTATTTCATCGGCTGAATACCCCGTAAGTTTCTCCATTCCCTGGTTGAAAATCAACACATTGCCCTTCATGTCCACCATTACGATCCCGTCGACAGTACTCTCGATTACCTTTTGGAAAAGAGTCTTGCTTCGCTCAACTTCTCTTTCCAGCTTCACCCGCTGGGTGACGTCTCTGGAGGCCTCAAGTATCTGAACTACTTCGCCGGCTTCGTTTTGAATCGCAGATACTGTGATTACATCGAAACGGGCCTCCCCCTCCGGTGTATAGTATTCCTGAAAGGTGCTTATCAGGCCCTTGGAGCGGATCTCGTCCAGCCTCTCGCGAAGGAAGCACTCCCTGCCGAACTCGTTGCAGGGACGGTCATGGCCATATCTCACCCAATAACAGGGTCTTCCCACAGCCTCGCCTTTGGAAAGCCCGTATTCTTTTAAAAACGTCCGGTTCACTGCGCTCACAGTCATATCCATATCGACCACCATCAGCCGGTAGGGCAGGGAATCCATTATTGCCTGCATGTCCTTCCGGCTCTTCTCCTGCGTGTCCTGGCGCTCCCGCTCGAACTTGGTGCGCTCCATTTCCATCTGGATCAGGTCCCATAAGAGCCGAACCGAGCGGTGGTCCATGAAAGAGATGTGGCCGGGTTTGGTACGCTCGATCTCCTCCCTGACCTCTTCGGAGCCTGTGAGCTCCAAGATCATGTTTACATCCAGCTTATAGAGTTCATGGAAATCGGTGGTGGTGAAAAGCCCCAATTCACGGGCTAGCCGGACGCCGGGGCCTTGTGGATCAGTATCCGAGACCCCCACGATGTTCATTCTAAGCCGTTTGAGGTGTTCTGCATCGAGGAGTAAAAGCAGGTCGCGGCAGGCTTCCCCTCCGCCCACTATGGCCATTTTCAAGGGGTTTTGCGACCGCTCTTTGGCCAATAAGTCTATGGGCGTCTCCTGCGGCTCATTGTCGAATGGAGGATTGGTCCCGGTCAAGTCACTGCACCTCGGTCAACGGCGTTGACAGGCGGCTGATCGCCGCTCCAGCCGGACAAGGGACCCGGGTCGCGAAGCGCCGTTGCTGCAACAAGGGTGGATCGAGCGCTTTCAGGGGGAGGCTGATTTTTTGTGACTGCTGTCCTCGGCCGTGATGCGTTCCGCTACCCTCGCCTCCATGTCTCTGAGGATCTCTCCCAGGGCCTCACTGACAGTCACCGGGCCGGAGTCGTTCCACCCCCTGCTCAGTGCCTCCGTCTTGCGCGCCTCAAACTCCTCCTTGGAATTCACCATGCCTTCCCACAGAAAGAGCTTCTGCAATATATGCCGCTCCGCAGGACTGAGATCCGTCTCAGTATCCACGGTCCGTCCTTTGCCGGTCTGGATTATCATAGGGCCTGCCGTCCCGGTTCATGTGGCGACATTCAAGGATTTGTATGATAGAGGAGTCGAAGGGGATACTTCAAGGAAAAACCCGACCCGGGAGGCGGCAGCGGCGCTCCCAGGCCGGGCGAGGGATCATGATAAGTCCGAGTGCCTAGGGTCTCGGCAGGACTCCAGCTCGCTCGGCTATTTCAGGCACCCGGTGCTCCCACTCAATAGCCATCAAGTGAACCCCGGCGACCCCTTCCATCTCCTTGAATTCCTCGATCTGCTCCAGGGCGAACTTTATCCCTTCTTCGGCAACCTTGCCTTTGCCCGCCCCACGCAGCCGCTGGATCAGGGAGTCCGGCACTTCCATTCCAGGGACCATTTTCGCCATATACCGGGCCATACCCACGCTTTTCATCGGGGTTACACCTGCAAGAATATAGCACTTTTCATGGAGGCCGAGATCCACCACTTTTTTCATAAAATCTCGGAATCTATCCATGTTGTATATGCACTGCGTCTGGATGAAATCCGCTCCGGCAGCGATCTTTTTGGCCAAGCGATAGGGCCTGAATTCGTGCGGCTCGGCAAAAGGGTTGGCGGCGGCTCCTATAAACAGCTTGGGGGGGACATCGATCTCCTCGTCGTTCATGAAGTTCCCCTCCCGCATCTTTTTGGCTAACGCGATGAGCTGCATGGAGTCAATGTCATAGACATTCTTGGCCTGTGGATGGTTTCCGAACCGCTGATGGTCCCCTGAGAGGCAGAGCATATTCTTTATGCCCATAGCGCTCACGCCGAGTATATCGCTCATCATGGCCAGCCGGTTTCGGTCCCTGCAGACCATTTGGAAGTTGGGCTCCACACCTTCCTGCAACATAATGGTACAGGCGGCCCAGCTGGACATGCGGACCACGGCGGTCTGGTTGTCGGTTACATTGACTGCGTCCACCTTGCCCTTGAGGTGGGCGATCTTCTCCTTCAGGTGTTCAACATTGACCCCTTTAGGGGGGCCGCATTCGCCGGTGAAAGCAAAGTGCCCGGCCTTAAGGACCCTCTCCAGATTACTCCCGGATTTCAGATCGTTCATTGCACCAGCTCCTCCCTAACGCTCTTTCGGGGGCCTCCGTCCCTCGCCGTTCCCCAATCTTTGGCGGGCTTGACCTCGAGGAGATCCTCCAAACGGCCCTGTTCCATCTTCTTCCGCACAATCTTGTCCCAAATGCAGTCAACGTCCTTGGAGATCTCGCACTTGCCGCCGTCCGATCCCCCGCACGGTCCGTTCAACAGGCTCTTGGAACAACGGGCGATAGGGCACATCCCACCAAAATAATGGATAATGCATGACCCGCAACCCGCGCACCGCTCTTCCCAGACCCCATGGGTGACGGCCCCGCCGTAGAAAGTAGTGTTGACAGCAGGGAAAAACCGTTGATCAGGATAGGCTTGGCTCAGGAACTGGGGCCCTACGCCGCAGGCCATAGAGACCACTGCATCGTAGTCGTTCACTTCATTTTTAACCTGCTCGATGTACTCAGGGTCACATTGCCGCTCCAGGGTTCTCTCCACCACCTCAAGCGGACGACCCTCCTTTTTCCGCGCTATCTTCAGCGCCGAGGCCAGGATGCCAACCTCCTTGGCCCCTCCCACATTGCAGACTGTGACGCACCCCTTGCAGCCAATGATCATGATCTTGTCGCAGTCTTTGACCATGTCCAGGATCTCTGCCAGGGGCTTTCGATCGGCAACTATCATGGCTCACCTCATTAAGCAGCTTTTTTGGCATTGACAGGGGTGGGCCCCAAGGCCTTGATCCGCTCGACCATTTCTCGGGCGATCTCCGCAAACCGAGGTCCGTCGCCTGCCGACATGTTGAACATTTCCACCCGCTCCGGCTCCAGGCCGATCTCCTCCAGGATCTTTTTGACCGCCTGGACGCGCCTCTTCGCCTTGAGATTGCCGGTGAGAAAATGGCATTCCCCCTCCAGGCACCCGGCTATGTATACTCCGTCCGCACCGTCTTCGATCGCCTTCAGGAGATGAAGTATATCCACTCTGCCTGTACACACTACCTGGATTATCTTAACATTGCTCGGGTACGAAAGCCTCATGGAACCTGCCAGGTCCGCAGCCGAGTATGCTCAATACTGACAACAAAAAGCCAGAACGCGCGGTTCGAACTCTGCCATTATCGCCTCCTCCTGCCCGCAGCCGAATGCTGCAGGCTAAATCATAAAGTCTTTAGGTTCAAAAATGTTCCTCAACCCGCCTGAAAGAGAGCGTCTTCCTTGGCAATGATCTGTTCATCCGTAAAGTGACGGAGCACAATGGCCTTGCCCGGGCATTCCGCGGCGCAGGCTCCGCAGCCGCGGCACTCGGCCGGATCGATCACTGCATGACCTTCCTCGCCGATCCTGGGGACTCCGTAAGGGCAGGTCCGCACGCAGGTAACGCAGACAGCGCAGCGCTCAGGGATCACCTCGGCCACTACGCCCCCTACCAGTATGCTGTCGCGGGTGAGTATGGTCATGGACCTGGCCACCGCGGCGTTGGCCTGGGCTATGGTCTCCTCGAGCGGTTTGGGGTAGTGCGCTAGCCCGGCTATAAACACCCCGTCGGAAGACAGATCCACAGGTCGGAGCTTCGCATGGGCCTCTATAAGGAATCCCTCATTGTCTACAGGGACCTTGAGAAGCTCAAAGAGATCCTTGTTCTCGTTGGGGAGCACTGCCGCCGCCAGTATCACCAGATCGGGCGATATCTTCACCGGGCGCTGCAGTACATGGTCTTTTACCTGGAGTTCCAGGCCGCCGCCGTCAGCCGCCTTCAGCTCCGGCGCATCTTCCGGATCATAGCGAATAAAGAGAACGCCCTGTCTTCGGGCCTCGCTGTATAGATCCTCCCTGAACCCATAGCTCCTCATGTCTCGGTAGAGTATGAAGACGTTCATATCAGGGTTGGCGGTCTTGAGGGCAAGGGCGCTCTTCAGGCTGTGAGTACAGCAGATCTTGCTGCAGTATGGTCTCTCCGGAGTCCTTGAACCTACGCATTGAATAAAAACAGCTGTTTCGGCCTTGCTTATGCGAGGGTCGTTCTCCTTGAAGGCCTGATCGAGATCCAGGTGGGTGAGCACATTTGGGTGCTCGCCGTACAGATATTCTGTGGGTCGATACTCCCTGCCGCCGGTGGCCAGGATAGTGACTCCGTGCTCCACCATCTGAACCGGTCCGTCGCCTTTTACGGGGGAGAGGGTGGAGACAAAATTGCCCACAGTACCAGAGGTGTCTTTGAGCACGGTCTCCGAAAACACCTTGATCAAGGGATGGCCTTGGACCTTTTTCTTGAGCGCCTCCAAGTACTCTCCAACATCCTCACCCTTCCAAGTGGTGCGAAGCTTGGTCGCTACTCCTCCGAGCTCCCCTGTCTTTTCGACCAGGTAGGCCTGGTAGCCCTGCTCTGCAACCCCCAGGGCGGCCTCCATACCAGCCACTCCGCCGCCTACCACAAGGGCCGAGGGCTGTACAGACAGTTCGAGCTGCTG
>JBKHIW010000060.1:0-8561 GCA_046538465.1 Desulfobacteraceae bacterium
GCATCAAACTCAGAGAATAGGCCGTGGAAAAGATACCGGTTCCACCGGCGGAACAACCCTGCAATCCGACCTTGAAAGGGAGAAGCTGACATGGCGGACAAGAGTCCTTTGGAAGGCAAAAAAATCCTTGCAGTTGATGATGAAGAGGACATCCTGACAACCCTGGAAGAGCTCCTGCCTATGTGCGAACTCGTGAAGGCCGCCACATTTGAGGAGGCCAAGGACGCCATGGCCGAACATTCGTTCGACCTCGCCATCCTGGACATAATGGGCGTTGACGGCTACAGGCTCCTGGAACTATCCGTAGCCAAAGGTATTCCCGCCGTCATGCTGACGGCCCATGCATTCGCTCCCGAGCATCTGATGCGCTCTATAAAAAAGGGCGCTGTCTCCTATCTGCCTAAAGAGGAGCTGCCCCATATTGCCGTGTTTCTGGGCGACGTCTTCAAGTCCCAAGAGGAGGGAAAAAATCCCTGGGTGTCTTGGTGGGAGAGACTTCCCTCGTCTTATTTTGAAAAACGGTGGGGAGCCGCCTGGCAGGATAAGGACCGGGATTTTTGGGACCGTTTCAAGGCGAGCCTGAAGGAACGCGCTTCCAAAGACAAATAAGCATCATCCGGATCGGGGATACGTTTTCAGAGAAGGAACCGCTGAATTTCACCTGGATTCCCAATTTCGCCCCCGAGCATTTCCGTTGGATACCCCTGAAATCCCCCCTTCTGGATGAGGCAGCTCCAAAAAGGGGGGTGCCGGTTGGTCGAGGAAGGCTCGGGTCATTTTGGCTTGAAGCCGTCTATTCGAGAGTTGACCGGAAAATAAGGCTTGGTTTCCAACTCTTCGGGCCAGCCGCGATAGTACCTTATGATATGCTCTTGGAGGACGTCCAGGCCCTTGGCCATCGTCTTTTCCTCGTCGGTCCTGGGTCTTGAGGAGGCCTCGGCCAAGCGTTCGCCCAAGTCTTTGATATCCAAGGTCGTTATCTCTCCATCTTCCACCACTACTCTGCCGTTTACCAAGACCGTGTCCACGTAACGGCCGCTCCCCCGGTAAAGGAGCACGTCAATGGGGTCGTGTCCCGGATCTGTGTATGGCCAGCACATGGCCTCGTAGTCCAAAAGCACCATATCCGCCAGGCAGCCCTTTTCCAGGCGCCCTATCATGTCTCCATAGCCCAGGAGTCGGGCTGAATTGGCCGTAGCCATCCGAAAGACCTCCCTTGCGGACAAATGCTCGGAATGAAGCTCCAGCGAAGGAATCCGGTGAAGGAGATAACAGACCTTCATCTCCTGGATAAAGTCATCGTCGTCATTGATGGATTTTCCGTCCAGGCCTAGGCCCACGTTCACCCCTGCCTTGAGCATATGAAACGCCGGAGCAATGCCGTTTCTCACCCTCAGATTGCACGATGGATGGTGGGTGACTGAGGTCCCGGTCTCCGCCAGGAGCCGGATGTCGTCTTCGGTGGGCCAGACGCAATGACCTATGACCAACCCGGGGCCGAGAAGGCCTATCCGCCTCATCCAGGCTATCAAGGTTTCTTTCAAGTACTTCAGCCCGTAAAGTTTCTGAAAAATGGATTGGGCTGCGTGCACGTGGACGGGGCGATCCAGCTCATCTGCCGCCGCCCTGACCGACCTCAGCAGCTCTTCGGTGGCCCACTGTGGGGCGAGCGGCCCGAAGCCTATGCGGCACATTGGGGAGTCTACCCGCCTATGAAGATCCTTGACAGCATCCACAAAATTCTCTCCAGTCAAGGCACCCTCGGGTGGGGGTTTGGTAACCGCCTCTCGAAGCTCCCGGGGCAGGCCCTCCAAGAACGCCTGGTTGTCCCCATACACAAAGGGGTTGTTATTCCTGACACCTGGGTTGAATTGGATTCGGATTCCAGCGTCCTCGTAAGCCCGGATCACCTGCAGGTGTTCGTTCTCGTGGTTTGCAGGATTCGCCAGTATGTGATTGTGCATGGTGGTGGTAACGCCCGACTTGAGAAGCCTTGCAGCGGACAAGGCACAGTCGTCGTACGGAGAGATCGGCTTATATTTCCTCGTATCCAGTAGCCAGCTCTCCAGGGTGTTGTCCAGCGCCCCCCGTTGAAAGTCGCTCAACCCCCGGCCGTGGCTGTGGCCGTTCACCAGGCCGGGGATGAGCAGGAATCTCCGGCCGCCTATCTCCTTTGCATCGGGATGACTTGCTCTCAGAGTATCGAACGCCCCCACGTCTTCAATCATCATCCCGTCGACCAAGACGGCCCCGTCTTCAAAGGGCGGCTGATCAAAAGAGGGGACCAGCCACCCGCCCCGGACTATGATTTTCTCCTGGCTCATAACCTGCCTCCCAGATGATAGTGATCCTGTGGTCAGGACAAAATATCTACTTGTATACACTATAGTACAATTTAGGGACAAGCTGTTTTTGTCCAGTTGCCGCGTTCTTTTTTGGCATGAATCTTTTGAACCGAAGCGACGCCGAACCCGGGCCGACAGCAGAAGCATTTGTGACTTAGGAAGCGGGCTCCTTGGATTGTCCGTGAACTCGAGTTGATGCGGGCCTTCTCAATGACTATATTTAATCACGGAAAAAGGATCGATGTGGAGAAAAGGAGGAAAAGATGGATGCTTGCGCAGAGATTCGCCCGGAGAGGGAGATGCTTCCCAATCCGGTGAGTGTAAGGAATCAGGGGGCGGGCTTCGACCAGGCAAGGGAGATCGCTTACAAGACCGCCAATGAACGACTTAAACATCCCATGCTTCTGGGGTGGTACAATGATTCTACAGGGGAGTACTCTCCCAGGGTGGAATGTTGCAGTGAGGAGAAACCGGCCTGGGTGGTTTATGCCGAATCCAGAGGCGGGGCCTTCACTGTGGACGTAAACGACGGGGCGTTTTATTTTATCTACATGGATCTTGGTTAAAGGCGGCCCCGGAGTAGATGATCAGGAGCGGGCGGAGGAGAGGCCTCTTTCGCCCGTTGCATCTTTTTTTGATCGGTGCTAATCTTATTTGGTTGGGTGCATTTATGACTTAGAGTTTTAAATTTTGTCATCTTGTGTTTTTAACATAAAAAGGATATATATTGAGGCAACATATAGACCTTAAAAATCATCAAAACAATAAAAAAGTTTCCTTTGAAGACCCCAAGCTTGTTGTAATGTTGTGCGGCGAGCACAACATAAACATCAAGCGTATGGAAGAACGGATAGGGCTTTCCGTCAATGTCCGGGGCAATGAGTTTGTGCTCCAGGGCAGGGACTGGGAGGTGGACCTTGGAGAGAAGATCCTGACCGAGCTCTATGGGCTTCTGGAGAGCGACTACCCCATATATGACAACGACGTGGAGTATGCCATTAGAATCCTCAGCGGAGACCGCTCCGCGGACCTCAAGCAGATCTTTATGGACAGGGTCTACATCACCTCCAGCAGGAAGGTCATCACCCCCAAGACGATTAATCAAAAAGAATATATTGACAGCATCCGGAGATACGATATCGTGTTCGGGATCGGGCCGGCCGGTACCGGGAAGACATATTTGGCCATGGCCATGGCCGTGGCGGCGCTGGTGCGCAAGGAGGTCAAACGGGTGGTCCTGGCCCGCCCCGCCGTGGAGGCAGGCGAGCATCTCGGCTTTCTGCCCGGAGATCTCTACGAAAAGGTCAATCCGTACCTGAGGCCCCTGTACGACGCGCTGCATGACATGATGGAGTTCGAGGACGCATCGCGCCTCATACAAAAGGGAGTAATAGAGGTGGCCCCTTTGGCCTTTATGCGGGGGCGGACTTTGAACGACTCGTTTGTGATCCTGGATGAGGCTCAAAATGCGACGACCGAGCAGATGAAGATGTTCCTGACGCGCTTAGGCTTCAGCTCAAAGGCCGTCATCACCGGAGATGTGACCCAGACAGACTTGCCGAGCGGCAAGACATCGGGGCTGATTGAGGCCCGATCCATCTTGAGCGGTATCCAGGGAATCCGATTTCTCTCCTTCGGGCGGGAAGATGTGATACGCCACCCGCTGGTACAGGAGATCATTGATGCCTACGAAAAGGCCGAACCCCTCAGGGGAAAAGAGCAGAAGGTCTGAGGATCGATCTGCTCAAAAATATACATCTAACAACAAAGATAAAATCCATCATCTCCCTAAAAAACCTTCTAAAGGCTCTAACGGCAAGGGAGAGAAGGAGTCTTCTCGAAAAAAGCTGCGCAAGGAACCCTTTTCCTGGCTCTCCTATCAGCGGCTGCAATGGGGCATACTCCTTGTCCTGAGCGGCGTGTTCGCGGTGTGCCTCTTCCCCAACATACTCACCCAACCGCCCGATTATCAGGTGGGCGACGTAGCCGAGACGAGCATCAAGGCTAGCCATGACTTCCTGATCGAGAATCGGGAGCAGACCGACCTGAACAGGGAAAAGGCCGCCAGGGAGGCCCTGGCCGTTTATGACTTCGACAGATCGGCGACGGATCTATCTGCACGGATAAAAGAGGCCTTTGCCTTTGCCAGGGAACGTCAAAAGGATCTTTTTGATGTTGACTCTGATTCGTCCGAGCAGGGCCCTGCCAAGGTCAGCCCTACTCCCGAGGAGATGGAAAGCTTCCGGAAGCGGTTTTTCGACATCTTGGATGTCCCCCTGGACGAGGCCCTGTTCGAAGAGCTCTTGCAAAAGGGCTTTACCCCGGAACTCGAACAAACCGTTATCCCCATACTGGAAGGCGTTTTGAGCCGGGGGATCGTAGGCAACCCGGAACGGCTGGCCGCACAGGCGGAAAAGGGCGGTATCATTCTGCACGAGCTCTATACCGGAGACGAGATCAAGGTGGCCGACCTGGGTCGATTCTACGACCTGGAAACGGCGACGCAGGAGGTCAAGGACCGGATAAATCGGTTCAAAGGCTCGCTCGGCTCAGGAGATCAGGTGGAAACCGCCGAGGCCTTTGCCGGGGTTCTGCTCCATCCCAATGTGACCTTCAACCAAAGAGAGACAGAGCTGAGAAAAGAAACGGCCCGACAAGAGATCAAGCCCACCTACTTCCAGATCAAGAAAGGCGAGATGTTGATCCGGGAGGGCGAGCGTGTGAGCGAGCAGCACTTGCAGAAGCTCGCCGGGGAGTTCAGGTCCAGGGACAGGCTGGACATGCTCGGCCGGATCCCGGCCATGGCCTTTCTGATAGGCGTCTTCTTCACCATAATGTATGTGGTGGGCATAAAGGGTCTGAAAATCCGAAAACACGAGGAACGACGTGACCTCCTGTTCAACGCCGTGACCCTTCTGGGGCTCTTCATCTTTTCGTGGGCCTACTGGTTCGTGGCCGAGGAGATCGCCAGGGGGCTGCCCTACATGAGCTCCAGGGTGCTCCTTTACGCCATGCCTGTAGCTACAGGAGGAATGCTCCTTTCCATCTTCCACGGTCTGGCGCCCGCGGTGAGCTTTTCCCTGGTTGTCTCTATATTGGCCGCGTTGATCACCGGCGGGCAGGTGGAATTTTTCATGTACTTTTTCCTCGGAAGCCTGGTGGCTGCATACGGCGTCCAGAGGTGCACTGAACGCGGCACCTTGATCAAGGCCGGGCTCAAGGTCGGCATAATAAACCTCCTGCTCGCGCTTTCCATTGAGATGATTTACGGATCGCTCTATTCCGCCGAGACCCTTATAGCCGTCTGCGCCGGCTTCACAGGAGGGATACTGGCTGCAATCATCACCACCGGATTCCTCCCCCTAATGGAGATGTCCTTCGGCTATACGACCGACATTAAACTCCTGGAGCTTGCTAGTCTGGACCAGCCGCTGCTAAGGCAGCTTCTTGTTCAGGCCCCCGGCACCTACCACCACAGCGTGGTCATCAGCAACCTGGTGGAGGCCACGGCCCAGGCGGTCAATGCCAATCCCCTGCTCGCAAAGGTATGCGCCTACTACCACGACATCGGCAAGATGAAAAAGCCTCTCTATTTTGTGGAAAATCAAATGAGCGGGGAAAACAAACACGAAAAGCTCGCCCCTTCTATGAGCAGCTTGATATTGATCGCCCACGTAAAGGACGGTGTGGAACTGGCCAAGGAATACGGGCTGGGAAAGGAAATAACGGATACTATCCAGCAGCACCACGGGACCAGCCTGATCTCCTACTTTTACCAAAAGGCAAAGGAGAAGGCGGAGACCAGCGGCGGCAAATATGCCGGTGTCAAGGAGGAGGATTTCCGCTACCCGGGTCCCAAGCCCCAGACAAAGGAGGCCGGGCTGGTCATGCTGGCCGACATGGTGGAGGCGGCCACCCGCTCCTTGAGTGATCCCACCCCCTCTCGGATCCAAGGAACAGTGCAGAAGATGATCAACAAGGCGTTCTCGGACGGCCAGCTCGACGAGTGCGAGCTTACCTTGAAGGACTTACATGAGATCGCCAAGAGCTTTAATAAGACCCTGAGCGGCATCTTTCACCAGCGGGTCAAGTATCCGGAGGCCGGGGAGGCCGTCCCGGAAAAGAAGGCCAGAAATGGACATTCAGATAAGCGCCCGGAAGAGGATTCCGGGGCTCGAAAACCGGAGGATACGTCAAAAACTGAAGAAGGTCTTAGACGACTTGGGTTGTCATGAGGGGGAGCTCAGCATCCTTTTCACTAATGACCTTCACATGGCGGAGTTGAACAGCCGATATCTCGGGCGAAGCGGACCCACCAACGTCTTGGCCTTCCCCATGTCCACGGAGCCCCACCCCGGGACGTCCCACGGTATACTGGGCGACGTAGTGATCTCTACGGATACGGCACTGCGCGAAGCCGAGGAAACCGGCGAGACCCCCAAAGAGACAGCATACAGACTTTTGATTCACGGGCTGCTGCATCTCTTGGGATATGATCACGAGGGGTCCGCGGATGAGGCTCGAATTATGCGACAGGAGGAAGAGAGGCTCCTCGCCCTGATGGAACTCCCCCTTTAGTGAACAAGAGGTGCGACAGGAGGATCTGACATGGCAAGACTTGCTGTTAACGTGGATCACGTAGCTACTCTACGGCAGGCAAGGGGGACCGACGAGCCGGATCCGGTGCTGGCCGCGGGTTTGGCCGAGCTTGCCGGGGCGGACGGAATCATCTGTCATTTGAGGGAAGATCGCCGCCACATAAACGACAGGGACCTGAGGCTTCTGAGAAAAACCGTCAAGACCAGACTCAATATGGAGATGGCCGCCGTCCAGGAGATGATTGACATTGCATGCGAGATACACCCTGACCTGATAACCTTGGTGCCGGAGCGCAGGGAGGAGCTGACTACTGAGGGCGGGCTGAACGTCCAGGCCGAGCCGGACAGATACCGCGAGGTGGTCGCCAAGGTCAAGGGCCAGGGCATTCAAGTGAGCTTCTTCGTGGATCCCGAGCCTCTCCAGATAGAGGCCGCGCGCATGACCGGGGCGGACATAGTGGAAATCCACACCGGCCACTATGCCGAGGCCCGCACTGAGGAGGAGGCCGACGAGAAATTCGACCGTATCAAAAGGGCGGTGGAGGCGGCCTCGGGTCTGGATCTGGCCATCAGCGCGGGACACGGCCTGAATTATTTTAATATAAAGCGGTTCCAAGGCCTCCCTCGTATAGAGGAGTACAGCATCGGGCACAGCATTATATGCCGCGCGGTCTTATCGGGCATGGAGCAAGCCGTCAGGGACATGGCGGCGCTCGTTCGTGATTTCTGACGCCTTATTGAAGCCAACAGGCCTAGTTCCATCGAAAGGACGTGAGAGCAGGCGGCCGTGATCTACGGAATTGGAGTGGATCTGGTATATATCCCCCGCATGAGGGCTGTCCTCCAGCGCTGGGGGGATCGATTCCAGCAAAGGGTCTTTACCGAGGACGAGCGCTCGCTTTGCATGTCCAGAGCGGATCCCGCAGCTGCTTTTGCTCTTCGCTTTGCAGCCAAGGAGGCCTTTTCAAAGGCAATCGGCCTGGGCATGCGCCGGGGTTTACGCTGGCGGGATATAGGGGTCTTTCATCACCCCGGAGGCCGGCCCGGCCTGAGGGTCGTAGGCCGAAGCGGCCGAATATGTGAGGAGCTGGGGATTGTATCCATGCACCTGAGCCTGAGCGACGAGGGAGACTACGCCATGGCCACGGTCCTGCTGGAGACAGGCCCTTAAAACGCAAAAACCAGGGGTTCCCCCGAGTGACATCTTGCCTTTTGGTGGAAGAAAAACTAGAATATTCAAGTATCTCAGCAGAAGATACCATTAGTTTCGGGCGCATCCTCGGAGGTCTTCTCATCTCCGGGGATGTGGTAGGGGTCACAGGCGCTTTAGGAAGCGGAAAGACTTGGTTTGCCAAGGGAATAGCAGAAGGCGTCGGGGTGGACCCGCGGGAGGTGGTCACCAGCCCTTCCTTTTCCCTGGTAAACGAATATGAGGCCGAGCCTCCCTTTTATCATATGGACCTTTACCGGCTGCACGGAGCCGAGGAAATAACAGCCGCCGGTCTGGAAGAGTACTTGGGCTGCGATGGTATCACGTTGGTGGAGTGGTCCGATCGCTGCCTGGAGCTTTTGCCGGGGTGGACCCTCTCAGCGGACTTCACCATAACCGGTGAGAACA
>JBKHIW010000061.1:0-8498 GCA_046538465.1 Desulfobacteraceae bacterium
ATAATAAGTATTGGGCCTTCAGACGGTGTTCGCGCTCATTCCAATCGTCCCGGAGCGGAAAGTCATCGGCAGCGAAGGAGGCCGTCAGTAACTCGAACACGTTCAGCGCCACTCCGCCCGTATTGACGCGCTCGAAAACGAGGCACACGGCCTCTTTGGGGGTCTCTTTTTTCAGCTCGATCACGGGCACCTGATACTGCTCGAAGCGCTTGATTACCTCGCTCTCGAAGGCGTCGTAGAGCCGGATCTTCTCCGGTGCATAGTTCCAATACTTATTATAGGCTTGACGCCATTCAGCACTCTTAAAGATCCGGTTAACCGGAAATAGGTCGTAAGCATACTCCTTCTCGGGCGTTGTCACGTCTATGGTGATCTCACCCCCGAACGCCTTGACCTGTCGGTCCTCTGGCACGCTTAATACCGCGTCCTCGCGGTCATCCTCATTGCCTACAGCCTGCTTAATGTCGAGGTAGTACCATCTTCGGATAGGCTTGCCTTTCGCATCCTTAGTCTCGACGGCGTCCATACTCATCAGCGCTCGGTAGAGCGAGGTTGGCGAAAGGCTTTTCTGAACCACGGAAGAAGATCTGGTACTTCAACTGGTCTGCCCTCGAACTAAGTTGGAAATATATCTGATGAGTTCCTCTGCCTTTGAAATCCATGGTACGACCTGTGATTCTCCAAAGCTGACAAAGTCGATGTAATCCCCCTCTTGGCGTCGCTCAAAAAGGTCATTGTAGATTCTGGCCAGATGCTTCGGGATCTTGCCGGTTTTTACATAATTTCTATTGAAAAGACCGCGTATACCAGCATGTTTGGAAGAGGAGAGACCGTCGCGGACAAGAAAAGCAGAAACAGCATAGAAGCAGGCATAATAAAGACGGTTGACACAAGCATTCCACCGCTCTGCCCTGGCTAGAATACGTGCGTCTTCCAAGGTCTCTTCAGCTCGGGCCATTCGGTATGAAACTAAATGCCTGCTTCGTTCATTCACAGCCTGATTCCCTCCTGCTGGACTCGCTGATGAAATGGCATAGCCTGGTAAATACCGCTATGCCATTCTTCCCGATTCCGTACAATCGAGGATATTACCTCTCCAGATTCCCATTCCACTTCATAGAGCCTGTGACGTATTCGATCTGTACGTTCATCGCTCAGAGGCCCATCAACCAGGACGAGGAAGTCCCAGTCTGATTCCGCGATTGCATCTCCGCGAGAGTGTGAACCGTAGAGAATGATCTCAGCTCCGGGTTCTACTTCGTGGACGGCTTGCCTTATTTGCTCAAGTAATTTCTCTCGATTCATATAAACACCTCGTAGGTTTTAGATCGCTAACGCTGCAAATCAGCCGCGCAGTTTTTTGCGTCGGCTGAATTTGCTTTGTTATATGCCCAGTTACTCATAGTGAGTCCACATTCGAATAACCTTGACCGCTTTTTCATTCTCAAGAATTTGATATACCAAACGATGCTGTATGTTGATACGCCGGGAATAGGCTCCCTTTAAGTCGCCTATAAGTTTTTCGTAGGGAGGTGGTGTCTGGTATGGATTTTTCCGCAGGACTTCCAGCAATGTCTCAGCCTTAGATCGTAATCCGGCATCTGATAATTTCCTAGCGTCCTTGCGAGCCTGTTTTGTGAAAACGACTCGCCACATTACCAATCGATATCCTCAGAACATTCTTCAATGGGGGTGGCTAATCCTTCACGGATAGATTCACGCATTCCGTGAATATTCAACAGATATAGAGTTTCCTGGATGGAACGCCAGTCATCCTCCGAAATTAAAACAGCATTCCCTCGTTTACCCGTGATAATAATCGGCTCGTGAGCCGAGGCTGCTTCGTCAATCAGCCGATAAAGTTTTGACCTTGCTTCCGTTGCTGTTAAAGTGGGCATATTTGACCTCTCCTGATCATGATTTGAAACAATTTAATAGTACGCCTTAGCGTACGTTTTGTCAAGAGGAAAATTGCAGCATAACGCTCCGGATAACCGGATGGAAAAAGCGCCAGCTTTTTCCAGTCCGAGTTCATCCGGTTGTTCGGCCATCGGATGGCATATCAACATAATCTTTTATACATTAGGCAACTGCGATCTTTTTTTCGTTCTGTACGGTAATCTTAGGGTCTGCATTTTCAGGAGGAATTGGAAGACCTTCTTGCTTAAGTAGTTCGACATGTTCCTTCATGCCCCACTTGGCTTTGAACAAACAATCCTCTACTGAATGGCCGATGCCTGAGAAACCCTCCAGATCTGGTGAATAAAATCCGAAATAATCGGGTTCCTCGGTGGCTTCGATTATTAATGAATAGGGTAATTCGATCATTTCTATTGACTCCTTTTATGGTTTTTGAATTCCTGCTGATTTGAGGCTTTGATAACACGTGCCTGTTGGCACTTCTTTGGAACCGTGATAATCGACTCGGATCAATTTATCCCATCCAGGTTTGCTATAATACCTTATTAAGCCTTTTTCTTTAATGATTTTGAACCCATTCCGTTCAAGTAATCTGACAAGCTCACTGAATTTCACTTTTGTACTCTAATTTCATGACGAACAGTTATTTTATATTGATAAATTAGATGTTATGGTTGACTTATTCTACCTAGCGTTCTATTTAAAGATAAATTCTAGCTAAGAATTTTCCGCCCTTGGGAGTGGTGGATTGGATCGGCTCAGGGGATGCAGAGGAACGGGCGGAGCACATCAAATATTGCCTTTGTGATGGAATTATATGTTATTTATCATGAAGTAAGGGGGGTGTCAATTGGAATCAAGTGGGGTGGATAACCCTCGTATGCAGGGGGGATTGCTGCAGCGGATGAAAGAGGACGGCGTCTCGAAAAGGCAAATGAAGTGGTATTTATTAAGGATCAAGGAGTACGAGGAGGCGAAGGGGCATACTCCGTTGAGCCTGCATGGGGCAGTGGATGTGAAGGCCTATTTGGATGAGATAGGCAGAAAAGATGAATTGGCGCAGTGGCAGATTAATCAGATAGTACATGCGCTGGAGCTATTGTTTCGGGATGTGGTTCAGGCGGAGTGGGCTGGGGATTTTGAGTGGGAGTGGTGGAAAGGGGAAAGCAGGAAGAGTTTGGAAAAGGCGTGGAAGGACTCGAGCACTGGGGGCGGAGGAGATCGTGTGGTTGGGTTGGTGAGGGAGGGTGTTAGAAAACGGCATTACTCCATTCGTACGGAGGAGGCGTATGTGACCTGGGCGAGGAGGCCGGTGGAGGAGGCCGGGGGTGAGCGTCCGCAGCCCGGCCGATATGTGATATGGGGTGTGTTGGACTTTTCCGGGTGGGATTGATCTGTTGACGGGGGGTGGCGGGTCTGATAGAAGTCCGGAGTTTTCGGGAGGACGATTTGGAGTTTACGGCGATAAAGGGATTCAAGGATATACTGCCTTCGGAGATAGAGCCCTGGCAGAGGGTGGAGTCTGTCTCGAGGGAAGTTTTCAGGGCCTTCGGGTTTAGGGAGATAAAGCTGCCGGTGATGGAGTGGACCGAGCTCTTCAGCAGGTCCATAGGGCAGGATACGGATATCGTCTCCAAGGAGATGTATACGCTGTATGACAGCAAGGGGAGGGGGATTACCCTGAGGCCCGAGGCCACGGCTTCCATGGTGAGGGCCTATATACAGAACAGGCTTTATGCGGAGAGTCCGGTTCAGAAGCTGTTTATGATCGGTCCGATGTTTCGTCATGAAAACCCGCAGAAGGGGAGATTCAGGCAGTTTCATCAGGTGGACGCGGAGATATTCGGGGATCCGGGGCCTGTTTCCGATGCTGAATTGATTGTGATGCTCATTCATTTGTTCGGGGAACTCGGGCTTTCCGGGCTCAATCTCAGGCTCAACTCTTTGGGGTGCCGTGAGTGCAGGGGAGGCTTCAGGGAAGCGTTGAGGGATTACCTGGGGTGTGTGGAGGGGCTGTGCCCGGATTGTGCCAGGAGGAGCGAGACCAATCCGCTGAGGGTCTTTGACTGCAAGGTGGAGGGGTGCAGGGAGATCGTGGCGGGGGCCCCTTCCATACTGGAGCACCTGTGCGGGGAGTGTGCCGCGCACTTTGATACTGTGTGCGGGTATTTGCGGGAGGCCGGGGTCGAATACACGGTGGATGCTGCGCTGGTAAGGGGACTGGACTACTATACAAGGACCGCGTTCGAGGTGGAGGCAGAAGGTCTGGGGGCGCAGAACGCGGTTGCGGGGGGCGGAAGATATGACGGCTTGGTCAAGGGGCTGGGAGGGCCTGATCACCCGGCCATAGGGTTTGCTGTGGGAGTGGAGCGGCTTGTCTCGGTGATGTCGGGGCTCGGCGAGCCCAGGCCGGATCTGTACCTGGCTCCCCTGGGGGGAGAGGCCGAGCGGAAGGCCTTTTTGTGGGCCCTGGAGCTGAGGAAGGCCGGATACTGGGTGGAGATGGACTATGGATCGAGGAGTTTGAAGGCGCACTTGAAGAGGGCGGATAGGATGGGAGCGAGGAGGGTGCTCATTGTGGGTGGTGAAGAGCTGGCATCAGGCGAGGGGGTGCTGAGGGACATGGAGACAAAGGCCCAGGAGCGGATATTGCTGGACGGGCTGGTTGAGCGGCTGGGTCGTCGGCTGTCAGGGGCTGAGTAATGAGCAGCGAGCCTCGGGTGGAGATCGATTTTTTGGGGGATTGGAAGAGGACCCATTACTGCGGGGAGCTCAGGGCCGGAGACGTAGGCCGTGAGACCATTCTCATGGGCTGGGTACATGTGAGGAGGGACCTGGGGAGTCTGATATTTGTGGATTTGAGGGACAGGGAGGGTATCACCCAGGTCCTTTTCGACCCGGCTGTGGCGCCTGAGGTGCATGGGCGTGCTCATGCGCTGAGGAACGAGTGGGTGATCGCGGTAAGGGGCGAGGTGGCGCCGAGACTGGAGGGGCAGGAAAACCCCGATATGCCCACCGGCGAGGTGGAGGTCCGGGCCAAGGAGCTCAAGATCTTGAACCGGAGCGAGACGCTTCCCTTTCAGGTGGAAGGGCCGGTGGACGCATCAGAGACCCTGAGGCTCAAGCACCGATACCTGGAGCTCAGACGGCCCAGGGTGTATAGGAACTTCAGGATGCGGCACCAAATTGCGGCCGGGGTGAGGGAGTATTTGAACCGCGAGGGTTTTCTGGAGGTGGAGACCCCGTTTCTTACCAAGAGCACGCCGGAGGGGGCGAGAGACTACCTGGTGCCGAGCAGGGTCAACAGGGGGAAGTTTTACGCGCTTCCCCAGTCGCCGCAGCTCTTTAAGCAGCTGTTGATGATATCGGGCTTTGAACGGTACTACCAGATAGTGAGGTGCTTCAGGGACGAAGACCTCCGTGCGGACAGGCAGCCGGAGTTTACCCAGGTGGATGCGGAGATGTCCTTTACCGGCGAGGAGGGCGTGATGGGGGTCTTTGAAGGGCTGATGGCCTCGCTTTACAGGGGTGTGCTCGGGCAGGAGCCGCCCAGGCCTTTCCCCCGGCTCTCATACAAGGAGGCCATGGAGCGCTTCGGCACGGACAGGCCTGATATCAGGTACGGGATGGAATTGAAGGACGTATCCGGGCCGGCCGGGGAGTCCGAGTTTCAGGTGTTTCGGGGGGTCGTGGCCGAAGGCGGGGCCGTGCGCGCCCTTACCGTGCCGGGGGGGGGCGGAGGGCTTCTCCCGCAAGAACCTGGACGGATTGGGGGAGTTTGTAAAGGCGTGGGGAGGAAAGGGCCTGGCCTGGGCCAAGGTGGCCGAGTCGGGATGGCAGTCGCCGATCAAGAAGTTTTTTTCAGAGGGATTGGTGGAGGAGGTCAACAGCAGGGCCGGGGCCGCCAAGGGGGACCTGGTCTTGATGGTCTCGGACAAAGAGCCCAGGGCCTCCCGCGTGCTGGGGGCCCTGAGGGTGGAGCTGGCCGGGCGCCTGGGGCTGGATCTTGGGGAGTCCCCTGCATTGGTATGGGTGACCGAGTTTCCATTGGTGGAGTACGATGAGACAGAGGGGCGGCTGAATGCGGTCCACCATCCCTTTACCGCGCCCATGGATGAAGACCTTTACATGCTGGAAGACGAACCCCTGAAGGTCAGATCCAGGGCCTATGACTTGGTGCTGAACGGAAGCGAGATCGGGGGCGGGAGCGTCAGGATCCATACCCGGGAGCTCCAGGACCGGGTCTTCCGGGTCCTGGGGATCCCGATGGAAGAGGCCCGGGCGAGATTCGGGTTTTTTCTGGAGGCGCTTCGCTACGGCGCGCCTCCGCACGCGGGGATAGCCTTGGGCCTGGACAGGCTGGCGGCGATCATGACCGGGGCGGGGAGCATCAGGGAGGTGATCGCCTTTCCCAAGACCCAACGGGCCACTTGCCCGTTGACCGACGCCCCGGCCGCCGTGGACCCGGAGCAATTGGAGGAACTCGGGCTTATGCCCTCGCCGAAGATCGCCGATCAATAGAGTGTGGAAAAAGGCTTGACAAGGCCGGGGCAGAAGCTATAATTAGAAGTTATTCATGATCACCAGGTGATCTCAGAGGTAAAAATGAGTTTCATCAGCCGGGCCATCATCATAATTATCACCGCAACAGGAGCACCCGTGTGCTCTCTGTTGCTTCTCCTCCTTGGCATTGGACTCGATCCACCGGGCCTGATGATGGTGTAGCTGCAACAAGACAAAGTTTTCAAGGATCCGTCATCAGGCACCGACCTGATGACGGATCTTTTTTTTGAAACTGGAAATAGCGAGGATGGATCACCATGGAGGCGGTAAAACTCTACGACACTACGATGAGGGACGGGACACAAGGGGAGCAGGTAAACCTCTCGGCAGAGGACAAGCTGAGTATACTGAAGAAGCTCGATGAGCTGGGGATACCCTATATCGAGGGCGGGTGGCCGGGCTCCAATCCAAAGGACGCGAGGTTTTTTACGCTGGCGAGGAAGATCAAGCTGAAAAACGCCCGCTTGGCCTCCTTTGGGAGCACGCGGCGGCCGGGGGGCAGGGTCGAGTCGGACCCCAATGTCAAGGCACTGCTGGAGACCGAGACCGGCGTGGTGACCGTGGTGGGAAAGAGCTGGGATCTCCATGCAGAAGAGATACTCGGGGCCGGGCTGGACGAGAACCTCAGGATGATAGAGGATACAGTCTCCTTCTTGAAGGCGCGGGGAAGGGAGGTGGTCTACGACGCCGAACACTTCTTCGACGGGTTCAGGAGGAATTCCGAGTATGCCCTGAAGACCCTGGATGCGGCTGTTTCAGGAGGCGCCGACGTACTGGTCCTCTGCGACACCAACGGAGGCATGATGCCCCATGAGATCGAGGAGGCAGTGGGCGCGGTGGCGGCTCACACCCCTGCGCTGCTCGGCATTCACACGCACAATGACTGCGCAATGGCGGTTGCAAACTCCGTTGCCGCAGTGCGCGCGGGCGTCAGGATGGTCCAGGGCACGATCAACGGCTACGGGGAGCGGTGCGGGAACGCCGATCTGATATCCCTGATAGGCGTCCTCCAGCTCAAAATGGGCTGTGAGTGCGTGGGAAGGGACAAGCTCAGGCAGTTGACCGAGGTCTCCAGGTTTGTGAGCGAGGTGGCCAATGTGCCTCCGTCGAATGAGAGGCCCTTTGTGGGCAAGAGCGCCTTCGCCCACAAGGGCGGCATCCATGTGAGCGCCATCAGGAAGAACCCCGCGGCCTACGAGCACGTGGACCCGGAGAGTGTGGGAAACCGGAGGAGGGTCCTGGTATCGGATCTCTCCGGCAAGAGCAATATCGCTTACAAGGCCGAGGAGCTGGGGATCACCCTGGGAGGGAACGGCTTTGACAGCCGGAAGATAGTGGAGAGGATCAAGGAGCTGGAGGACCAGGGATATCAGTTTGACGCGGCCGAGGGCTCCCTGGAGCTCTTGATAAAGAAAGTGACAGGGCAGTTTGAAGAGCCTTTCAAACTCGAGTCCTTCAGGGTGACCATCGAGAAGGACCAGAACGGCCCCAGCATGTCTCATGCCACCATCAAGATCTCGGTCAAGGGGGAGAGCGAGATAACCGCGGCCGAGGGCTCGGGGCCGGTCAACGCCCTGGACAACGCACTTAGAAAGGCGCTTTACAAGTTTTATCCGGAAATCCAGGAGATGGGCCTGGTCGACTTCAAGGTGAGGGTGATAGACGGAGGCGCGGCTACGGCCGCCCGGGTGCGGGTCAATATCGAGTCCAGGGACACCCGGGAGATCTGGTCGACCATAGGGGTCTCGGAGAACGTTATAGAGGCGAGCTGGCAGGCCCTGGCCGACAGTGTGGAGTACAAGCTCCTCAAGGTCTTGAACGGGAAAAAGGAATCCTTGAGCTCGCATAGGGACGAGCGCCGGGCAGGGAGCGTTGTATGAATTACGACATGAAAGGAAGGACGATTAAGGTGGGGATAAAGGAGAAATTCACCGCAGATCCCGCGAAGAGGCCGGATCTGCGGGGGGTCCTTGGCGAGGGCTTCGCTTCGAGGAAAGAGCTTTAAGGGTATTTTT
>JBKHIW010000062.1:0-8431 GCA_046538465.1 Desulfobacteraceae bacterium
TATGTCTTGTCCCACGGGGCGATGCACAAGGGCCTCAACATAACTTATTTTCCTTCTTACGGTGCTGAAATGCGCGGCGGGACAGCCAACTGCACGGTGACCGTTTCGGACAAAAAGATCGCCTCTCCCGTGGCATCCAAGCCGGACGTCCTGGTTGCCATGAACGGGCCGTCTTTGGATAAATTCGAACCTACCATCGTCGAGGGCGGCCTTGTCTTTTTGAACTCCTCCCTGATTAAGCAGACCCCGTCCCGTACGGACGTCGAGTTCCTCCAGGTACCCGTCGTGGAACTGGCCAACGAGGCGGGAAACGCACGCGGCGCCAACATGGTCATGATCGGGGCGGTCTGCGCCAAGACCGGGATCCTTACCCTGGATGAAACCGTCCATGGGATGAAGGCGGCCATGAAAGGAAAGGACAAGTTTTTCGAGGCCAACCGGAAAGCCATTGAACGCGGGTTCTCATTCGTACAAGACAGCCGGTGATTCCCGTCCTCTTCGATTTCCCCCTCGTGGCTGTATCTGAAGACGCCACCCTGTGCTCGCCGCAGCGGGTCGAGGCCGGCGGAAAAGGAGGGGCCCCTGGCTGAGAAGACGGGTGTGGGGCTCCTTGAAATTCTTGAAGAAAGCGCTTTACCCTGCATTGGATCCACGCTATTATTCAATGGGAATATGAACAGCGAGGCCATGGAAAAGGGTGCGGCCTTCTCAGGGACAGGAGCTATGATTCGGCCATGACAGATGAAAGGAAAAGGGCTGATCAGCCTGAAGGTTATGAGGATTTCCTGGGCGAGCTGAGCCAGGACTCGGCAATGAAGGATCCCGAGCGTGCCTTTATGGAAAATATAGGCCGGGCCGGGGCTGAAGAGGAATCAGAGGCCGCCCATGTGGGGGAGAGGGTGAGGGCTGTTCGGGAAAAAAAGGGCCTGAGTCTGCAGGACATAAGCCAGCGGACGGGGATTCCCGCAGATGCCCTGGCGGACATTGAGGAGAACCGGATCCTGCCCCCGTTGGGAAGCGTGATCAAGCTTGCCAAGGCCCTGGAGATGAAGATGGGCTATTTCATCTCAGGCGAGGAGAAGAAGCCTTATACGATCGTTCGCGGCCACGATCGACAACTGGTCTCCAGATACGACTCGGAAAAGGGTAGATATTACGGCTACGAGTACCAGTCCCTGGCCCCTCATAAGAAAGACCGACACATGGAGCCCTTCCTGGTGACCCTGAATCCTTCTCAGACCGAGGAGGAGCGCTCCACCCACGACGGGCAGGAATTCATCTTCGTGCTCGACGGCGAGATGGAGGTGAGGCTGGGTGAAGAAATCCACGTACTCGAACCGGGAGACGCCATATATTATGACTCTACTGTCCCGCATCTGGTAAAATGCCGCGGTGAGAAGAGCACCAAGATCCTGGCGGTCTTGTACGCGGAGAAATGATATCTCTTTGATCGACCCCGGAGGCGGCTGGGTTTGCTATGATCGCTTTTGACCTCGAGTGCTCCCAAGGGCATACATTTGAGGGCTGGTTCGCGGATATCGCCTCGTTCGAGGATCAGAATTCCAAGGGGCTGGTCAGCTGCCCTTACTGCAACGACACCAATGTGCGCCGCATCCTCTCCCCGGTATCTTTTCAGAGCAAGGACGGACAAAAGGAGCAGGGAGAGGACGGGATAGACTACCGTCGCCTGGCCCGTGAAGTCATCAATTATGTCCACAACAACTTTGAGGACGTGGGTTCCAATTTCACCGCCGAGGCCCTTAAGATGCATTACGGGGTGGGTGAGAAGCGAAACATCAGGGGTGCGGCCACTGAGGACGAGGAGAAGACCCTCAAGGAAGAAGGCGTCAAATTTTTCAAACTGCCGATGCCCGAAAAGGAGGACGAAGACAAGAGCTGACCAAGGAGTTTTTGACGACTTCGACCTGAAAGGAGCCCTGAATGGCCCTTTGCCCATGGGGACCAAGTAGGGAATGGAAGGTCAGACATTGTCCAGGAGAAGCGGGAGGAGACAGGCCGCGACGATTACTCCTCCTGTGATCAAGATCCCCGCCTGAAAGCTCCAAGCGTCAGCAGCCGCCCCCAGCAGGAAGGGGGCCAGGCCCAGACCCGTAATAGTACCCCCTGCGATTGTAGCGCCGGTGAAGAGGCTCCTTTCCCCTACATTGCTGAGCTTGGAAATCGCCACCAGGCCTACCGGGAAAAATGCGTTGGAAAGAGGTGCCTGGATAAAGAGCATGACCAGGAGCAAGGGGAGGGTCGGCGCTGTTGCCATGCCTATGGTGGAGAGACCTGTTAGGAAGAGCGCTGTAACCAGGATCCTCCTCACGCCGAATCTATCGACCAGGAAGCCGGCAAGAAGCGTGGTCAGGACCCCGCTTATACGGGAGAGGCCGAATATGGTGTTTGCGGTTTCAAGAGAGATGCCTTTCCCTTTTACCAGGAACAGGGGAATGATGCTGTAAAGGCCCATGTTGGCCGTTGCCGCCACCATCCAAAGCAGGGCCATTACCCAGAGCTCACGCCGCATCAGTATTTGCTTAAGACTTCCCTGCTGCTCGCCCTCCTTTGGAGGGGCGTCGGGCACAAAGATCGAGAAGAGGGTTATTGCAGCGGCGCAGCATCCGCCCAGGATCAGGAAAAACCCCCTCCAGTTCATAAGACGCAAGACCAGGGTGACAAGAAAAGGCGTCAGAAGGATGCTCACGGAGGCGGCCGTGTCATGGATGGCAAGGGCCTTCCCCCAGTGCCGGGCGTCGAAGAGCTTTGTCAGGAGGGGAATGGCGCTGGGCAGGTAAAGGCCGCCCCCCGCTCCCACAAACAGAAAGACCAGCGCAAAGAAGCCGTAGGCCTGAATGATCCAGGGGGAGGCGAGGGTGACCGCCAGTGTCAGGTAGCCGAGAATTATGGAGCGCTTGTAGCCGAATCTGGGGGCTACTATTCCGGAGAGCAGGAGGCTCGTAGTGTAGCCGACGGCCAGACAAAGATATAATGAGCCGGCCATGGCGTGGCTGAGATGGAGCTCGTCCTCTATTACCGGGAGCAGGGGCGAGAGCGAGGTGCGCGTGGAAAAGACAAGAAACCACAGGCTCCAGAAAAGCCCTAGAAAGAAGATCTTCATGTCTCAGGGCTGAAAGGCGTCCGGCTCCGGCGTTGAATCCGCGGCTTTCCCCCAAAAAAGGTCCTTTAGCCCCTTCTTATAGAGCTTTCCCGAACCTGTTCTGGGAAGAGAGTCCATAAAATCAACGCTTTTAGGGGCCTTGTAGCTTGCAATGTTGTCCTTGCAGTGGCGGATGATTTCCTCCTCGTCCGCGCTCGCCCCTTCTTTGAGGACCACCACCGCCTTTACCGCTTCGCCCCACTTGGGATCAGGGACCCCGATGACTACCGCCTCCAAGACCGCAGGATGCTCGTACAGGATGTTTTCCACCTCCACCGAGTACACGTTTTCTCCGCCCGTGATGATCATATCCTTCTTGCGGTCCACGATGTTTACATAGCCCTCTTGGTCCACCACCGCCATATCGCCGGTGTGGAGCCACCCGTCCTTGATAGCCGCCCTTGTCTCGTCCGGGCGGTTCCAGTAGCCAGGGGTCACTATGTCCCCCTTGACCACAATTTCTCCGACCTCCTTGTCGTCTTGGGCTACCTCGCTGCCGTCCTCCCGAATCACCTTGAGGAGCACTCCCAGGAAGGGGCGCCCGGTCCGGGCCTTGTAGTTGAACTGCTCCTCCTCGGGAAGCTTTTTCAGGTGCTCTTTTAGTATGGATACAGTCAAATAAGGGCTGGTTTCGGTCATCCCGTAGGTTTGTATATAATCGCATCCAAACGTGGCCATAATGCGGCGGACCACCTCCGGAGCTATGGGGGATCCGCCGCTAAGTATCACCCTCAGGCTGGAGAAGTCCATATCCCCTACGCCCGGTGTGTGGACGAGCATGTTGAGCATGGTGGGGATCATGTTGGTGATGGTGACCCCCTCTCTTTCCATGAGGGAGAGGACCTGGGATGGATCAAAGTCCGGCACGGTTACGTGCTTCCCCCCCACCCAAGTGACGGCAAAGGCCGCCCAAGCGTCTGCCAGGTGGAAGAGTGGGGCCGCATGTATCCAGCGGTCGGAGTCGGTCATATGGAGCTCGGCTATGGCCGCGAGGGCATGCGTGCAGACGTTTCGGTGGGTCAGCATTACTCCCTTGGGCTTGCCCGTGGTCCCGCTGGTGTAATAAAGATGGGCTACATCGTCGTCAGAGAGCTGAGGCGTCTCAGGCCTGTCGCCGGAAAAGGACGAGACCGCCTCCTCGTATCCGGCCGCCGGGAATGCTCTCGACCCCTCCTTCTCCCCTGTCCATACAACCTTGGTAAGAAAGGCCTTCAGCCCTGCCAAGGCCTCCACCTGTTCGGCGAATCTGGGAGCGGTTATGAGCACGGAAGCGCCCGAGTCCTCGAGGATAAAGGCCAGCTCTTTAGGGGAAAGACGCACATTGAGGGGGTTGAGGACGGCGCCGATCTGGGCGGCTGCAAAATAGGCCTCTAGAAACTCATTGCTGTTCTGGTGAAGGATGGCCACCCTGTCGCCTTTCCCTATCCCTTCCGAACGGAGGAATGAGGCGAGGCCGAAGGATCTTTGCGCCATGTCCCGGTAGGTGAATCTTCTGCCCTCGTGGACTACGGCCTCTTTGTCTTCATAGAGACTGAGCGCCTTTTCCAGAATAAAGGGTATGATCATAACAGTGCTCCAGTCATAGGAGGGGACGACCACGGGCGCCCCCTCCATATGTCAAAGACCTTATCTTTCTTGCTGCGCCATATTACATCAGGCCCAGCTTGAACTTCATGGAGTTGAGAGTGTTTTTCATGAGCATGGTGATCGTCATGGGGCCCACCCCCCCCGGTACGGGTGTGATCCACCCTGCGATCTCCTTGGCCGCATCAAAGTCCACGTCGCCCCTCAGAATAGCCACTTTCTTGCCGGTTTTTTCACTGATCTTCTCGCCCACCCGGTTTACACCTACGTCGATTACGCAGGCCCCGGGCTTGATCCACTCGGGTTTCACCAGGCCCGGCACCCCGGCGGCCACGATCAGGATGTCCGCTCTCTTGCAGTGAAAGGCCAGGTCCTTGGTCCTGGTATGGACCACGGTAACGGTGGCGTTGGCCCCGGGGCCTTTTTGGAGCATCATGTTCGCGATGGGCTTCCCCACGATGTTGGAGCGTCCCACTACCACCACCTCCGCCCCACTGGTCTCCACACCGGAGCGCACTATCATCTCCTGGATACCCGCGGGCGTACACGGGGCGAACTTGACCTCGCTTCCCCCGATCATCAGGCGACCGACGTTCACCGGATGGAATCCATCCACATCCTTGTCCGGGTCGATTGCATTCAGGATCTTCTTTTCGTCGATGTGTTTGGGCAGGGGAAGCTGGACCAATATGCCGTGAATGGAGTCGTCCTTGTTGTATTTGTCGATCAGGGCGAGCAAGTCTTCCTCGGATATATCCTCGGGCTGGTTGTCCTGGATCTCCTTGAACCCCAGTCGCTCGGCGGTCTTTATCTTCAGGGTTACATAGGAGACTGAGGCCGGGTTTTCGCCGACCAGAATGGTTACAAGACCCGGAACCATGCCGTGCTCTTCCTTGAGCTTGGCGACCTCCCCCTCAATCTCTTTGAGGATCTCCTCTCTAATCTCGGTCCCTTTGATCAGCTTTGCGGTCATCCTTTCTCTCCTTTCGTCTAAAATATCGTCCGGGAAACCCGAAGGCGCTTGGCTTGAGAAAAAAGATACAAACATCTCGGTCAGTGGATAGCACAAACCCTGCGCCTTTTCAAATATATTATCCTGTTCTCCGGGCCGCGGCCGGATTGTCTCCGACGTTACTGAAAATCGGTATCAGGATCACTTTTTTCTTGCTATTTACAAGATCTGTTCTATATTGCTAATACGTCGACGGCCCGCGGCCGTGCGGGTTGCTTTTTAAAAGAGGGGGGTCCTTCGACGTTATATAGTTTGCCCCGGCGTTGTCTCGGGGGAGGTTGAGTACTTTTTTAAGGAGTAGAGAAGTTGGCAAATGGAGTCGTGAAGTGGTTCAATGAGAAGAAGGGGTATGGATTCATCGCAAAAGATGAAGGAGGAGACGTGTTTGTGCATTTTTCAGCCATCAACGCGTCAGGCTTCAAGACCCTTTCTGAAGGTGACAGGGTAACCTTTGAGATTGAAAATGGTCCCAAGGGACCCGCCGCGGCAAACGTCACTAAACTGTAACGTTTTTTGCCTCCCGGCCATTCGAAGAGCATCGGGTTTTTCGGGAGCCCGGTGCTCTTTTGTTTGAAGGGCGTGTGGACTCAGGCCCTGGGCCTGCTGCGGACGAGGCGTGCAGCCTGCAAGGCGTTTCAAGGAGTGACCTGCTGAAATCAGAGGGGAGGTATGGAGAAAGACAGCGAAGTGGAGGAGGTGATTCAAAGACTGGGCAAGGATCTGGCCGGGGCCCGAAGGGTGAGCGTGCTGACAGGGGCGGGGATCTCTGCGGAAAGCGGCGTGCCTACCTTCCGCGGTGCAGACGGTTTGTGGAAGGATTACCACGCCACTGATCTCGCTACCCCCCAGGCGTTTGCCAGGGACCCCGAGCTGGTTTGGGAGTTCTATAACTGGCGGAGGGCCCTGATCAGCAAGGTGACTTTCAATCCCGCGCACAAGGCACTGGTGGAACTGGAAAACCGGATTCCCGACTTCACCCTTATAACCCAGAATGTCGACGGTCTCCATCTCCTGGCGGGAAGCCGCAACGTCCTGGAGATCCACGGCAACCTCTGGAGGGTGCGCTGTACTGGGTGCGGCCGGGGGACTTTGGATCAGAGGTCGGACCTGGGCCGCCTGCCCAAGTGTGAGGAGTGCGGGGCTCTGTTGAGACCGGATGTGGTCTGGTTCGGCGAGTCCCTTGATCCGGATGTGCTGGGAAGGGCGGTGGAAGCGGTGCGGGCATGCGAGATTATGCTGGTAATCGGGACCTCGGCAGTGGTGCAGCCCGCCGCCTCCATGGCCATGGAGGCCAAGCGCGCAGGCGCGGCGGTGGCGGAGATAAATCTGGAGCCCACGGAGCAGTCCAAATACATGGACTACGCCCTGCAGGGAAAGGCCGGCGAGATCATACCCCGAGTAGCCCGAGCCGCGTTGGATGCGGTCTAGGGGCTCCGGACGGATGAAATGGATGCGGGTTTTTGCGAGACCGTCAAGATTTGAGCAATACAGCTCAAGCAAGGCTTCCTGTCTTAGGAGGGGAAGCGAGGAGAAGGGGGTTTTTCCATGAAAACGAAGAAGGTGATCTCGGTATTTTATGTCCTGATGCTGGCCGCTTTTCTGGCAGGGTGTGCAGCACCCGGGCCCAAGGCCCCGGCCAATCATTTCACTCCGGTAGACTTGAACCCGCTTCTCGACTGCGGCGACTATGAACAAAAGGTGGATTCCTTTCTGGTGGTAATGGACGCCTCGGGCACCATGTACGGTGCTGACAACGGCCCCCGCAAGATCGATCTGGCCAAGGGAGTTGTAAGCCGCATGAACCAGACCATCCCGGATTTGAGTCTTACAGCCGGGCTTAGGGCGCTGGGCCATAATTTCAGTGACGGGACCCGCCTGCTTTACGGAATGACCGGCTATACCAAGGAGGGCCTCGAGGGTGCCGTTGGTCCGGTAACCGGCGGCGGGATGACTCCTCTTGCATCGGCGATCAAGGCTGCGCCTGGGGACTTGAGCGCCGCCCCCGGCGATATCGCCCTGATAGTGATCAGCGACGGGCTTGAGACCGACGCCTCTTCGGTGGAAGCCGCCCGTGAGCTCAAGGCCAGATTCGGTGAGAGGATTTGCATCTACACTGTTACCCTGGGGGATGATCCTGCCGGGGTCAAGCTTATGAATGATGTAGCCAAGGCCGGCGAGTGTGGTTTCAGCGTCAAGGCACACGAAATCGTCTCTTCAGACGATATGGCTGATTTTGTCCGGCGGGTATTTCTCGCCGAAGCCGCGCCTGGGGATTCCGACGGCGACGGTGTGCCGGATCATAAGGACCGCTGTCCGAATACACCGTCGGGCGTAGAGGTGGACGCCTACGGGTGCCCGCTGGACGCGGACGGCGACGGTGTGCCCGACTACAAGGATAAGTGCCCGGGAACACCCTCGGAGGTTAAAGTGGATGACGCCGGGTGCCCGGTGGACACTGACGGCGACGGTGTCCCCGACTACAAGGATAAGTGCCCCGGTACGCCGGCCAAGGCCAAGGTGGATGATCGCGGTTGTTGGGTCGTCCAAGACCTCAACTTTGAAACCGACAAGGCTGACATACGGCCGGAAGATTACCCCATGCTCTATGAGGTGATCACGGTTCTCAAGGCCAATCCCGGGCTCAGGGTGGAGATCCAGGGCCACACGGACAGCCG
>JBKHIW010000063.1:0-8423 GCA_046538465.1 Desulfobacteraceae bacterium
AAAGAAGGAGAAAAGCTCCCTAATCAGAAGGACCTGGAAAAGGAGCTAAGTGATTATCTGTCAAAGAAATACGGCAATCGGATAAAGATAATCTCCCCGTTTGTCTTTCCCAAGGGGCAGCAGTCAACGACCGGTGAGAACAAGGAAGGCGAGGATGAAGGCCGGAGGCCCAACTTCGATATGTTGCCTGAAGACCTTGAGGCCTTTCTGGATGAATTCGTGGTTAGGCAGGACGATGCCAAGGCAGTGCTCTCCACCAAGATTTGTACTCACTTTAATCGAATCAAGCATCTGAAGGGTCAGTCAAAAAAGAAGCAGACCCACGGCATAGGAATGATCAAAAACAACATCCTGATGATCGGACCTACGGGAGTGGGGAAGACATATCTGATAAAGCTCATCGCACAGAAGCTCGGGGTCCCTTTTGTAAAGGGGGACGCAACCAAGTTCAGCGAGACTGGTTATGTGGGCGGCGATGTTGAAGACCTGGTCCGCGATTTGGTCAACGAGGCGGACGACGACATCGACCTTGCGGAGACCGGCATCATCTATATTGACGAGATAGACAAGATAGCCTCTTCAAAGAATATTATTGGTCATGATGTCTCGAGGACCGGTGTCCAAAGGGCGCTCCTCAAGCCCATGGAGGAGACGGACGTGGATCTGAAGGTTGCGCACGACGCGGTGAGCCAGATCCAGGCCATTGAGCACTACAGGCGGACGGGCAAGAAGGAGAAGCGAGTGGTGAACACCAAGAACATCTTGTTCATCATGAGCGGGGCCTTCAGTGAAATCGGCGATATCATAAAGAAGCGGCTCCAAAAACAGGGCATCGGCTTTGAGGCTGATGTCAGACCCACGGAGGTGCCCTGGGAGATCCTGAAACAGGTCACGGCACAAGACCTTATCGAGTACGGGTTCGAGTCGGAGTTCGTGGGAAGGCTGCCCGTGGTGGTTGTCTTTGATGAGCTGACACGCGAGGACCTTGTGGAGATCCTGAAAAACCCCAACAACCCGGTGATACTGAGCAAGCGTCAGGACTTCAAATCGTATGGAATCGATCTCAAGTTCGAAGAAGAGGCGTATTCTCGGATCGCAGAAATGGCAGCGGCGGAAAAGACCGGAGCGCGCGGTTTGGTGAGTGCTATAGAGAAGGTACTGATCCCCTTTGAAAAGCACCTGCCGTCAACCGACGTCCGGAGGTTGCTGGTCACTCCCGAGCTCATAGAAAACCCCAACGCGGAATTGAAGAGCTTGAACGAGGACCCGGACAACCAACAGCGCAATGAGCGATTTGAACAGGCGGCGTGCAGGGAGTTCGAAAACATCAGAGACTTTGTGTCCGAGCGCTCGGAGGATTACGAGCGCAGAAGCGGCCTGGAAATAACCGATAGGCGGGTCGACCTGATCACCGAGCTTTATCTCGCCAAGGCCACGGATCTAAATACGGCCGTGGACGAACTCCAGGAAATGGTGGCTCAGATAAAGGCTGAAGAGGCCGGGCTGCAGGACAAGATTGACATTCGGATCACATTCGACGAGAGTGCTGTTGACGAGTTGGTGGCAGAGTCAATAAGGACCGGTCATCAGACCGGTCCGCTGGCCTTTCACTTGGCAAAGAAGCTCGAGTACGGTCTCAAGCTGGTAAGAGACAAGGCAGGGACTGATGAGTTTGTGATCAATTCGGCGGCAGTTAGAAACATGGAGCATTTCATCGATGAACTGGTAAAGAAATATTATCGTCAAGACTACGATCGCTACATGGCACAGGACGATCAGTGGGAAAACTGAATCCCTTGCTGAGGCAAGACTCGTAATAACGATCATGATAGGAATCTCAAAGCTTTACTGCGGTACGGTGGAGCCATCTGATGCGCTTCGATACGGGAGGCGCTCCTCGGAGCTGCCATCGCACCTGCTCCAGTTCTCAGAAGATAAGAAACCGGTCGTAGTCTGGAACGTCACCAAGGCCTGCAATCTGAGGTGCATTCATTGCTATTCCGGATCTGACGCCAGGACCGGAGAGGACGAGCTCTCGCATGAGGAGGGCCTGGCCCTGCTGGATGATTTGGCTGAATTCGGCGCTCCGGTGGTCCTCTTCTCCGGGGGCGAGCCGCTGATGCGCCCCGACCTGGCGGCACTCGCCCGCTACGCAGCGGCCAAAGGTATGCGGGCGGTGATTTCCACCAACGGGACCCTGATAAATAAGGAGACCGCCGCCAGGCTCAAAGACATCGGTCTTTCCTACGTGGGGGTCAGCCTTGACGGGACCGAAGAGGTCAATGATCGGTTCCGGGGAAGACCGGGTGCGTTTGCAAAGGCGATGGAGGGTATTCGAAACTGTCAAGAGGCCGGGCTGAAGGTGGGTCTTCGGTTTACCATCAATCGAATGAACATGCAGGAGATCCCCGCCATCTTCGATCTTCTCGAAGAGGCGGACATCCCGCGGGTGTGCTTCTATCACCTCGTATATGCCGGCAGGGGCTCAAGCCTGATGAAGGAGGATTTGGATCATCAGGAGACCAGGCGGGTGGTGGACCTGATAATGGACCGTACCCGCGATCTCCACGAGAGGGGCTTGTCGAAAGAGGTCCTCACTGTGGACAACCACGCGGACGGGCCGTACGTTTATCTCCGGATGCTGCGTGAAGGGAATCCCAGGGCGCCGGAGGTCCTGGACCTGCTCAGGATGAATGAGGGAAACAGCTCCGGCCGTGGGATCGGATGTGTTAGCTGGGACGGCTCGGTTCACGCGGATCAGTTTTGGCGGCATGAGACCCTGGGAAACGTCCGGGAGCGGCCGTTCAGCCGAATCTGGTCTGATCCCGGCCACCCGCTCTTGTCCATGCTCAAGGACAAGAAGAGATACGTTACCGGGAGATGCGCGGCATGCAGGTGGCTGGACGTTTGCGCCGGAAACTTCCGCGTGCGTGCAGAGGCGGCCACCGGGGATCTCTGGGCCCCCGACCCGGCCTGCTACCTGACAGATCAAGAGATAGGCCTTCAGGAAGCCGCGGCCTCCGGCTGAGAGGACTTAAACCAATGATTATTCGCCCGCGAAGGCTCAGGCGGACCCCCGGCATCCGGGATATGGTCCGCGAGACCTCTCTTTCAGTCAAAGATTTGATCTATCCTGTATTCGTGAAGCCGGGCGAGGGCGTAAGGGATCCGATTCCTTCAATGCCCGGGCAGTTTCAGTATTCGGTGGACACTCTGGTCGAAGAGGCCGAGGCTGTACACGCATTGGGCATACCCGCATTGATCCTGTTCGGGCTGCCGGACCGAAAGGACCCCTCTGGCACTCGCTCCTACGCCGAGGACGGCATTGTTCAGCAGGCCCTGTCCGCGCTGAAAAAAAAGATGCCCGAGCTCACCTTGATAACGGACGTCTGCCTCTGCGAGTACACGGATCACGGCCACTGCGGGGTGATAAGGCAGGGCCGTGTGGACAATGACGCCACAGTGGAGATACTGGCAAGGCAGGCGGTGAGCCATGCCGCAGCAGGCGCGGATATTGTCGCCCCGTCGGACATGATGGACGGACGCGTGGCAGCGATAAGGCGGGCCCTGGACTTGGCGGGGTACGAGGACACCGCTGTCTTGTCCTATGCGGTCAAGTACGCCTCTGCCTTTTACGGTCCGTTCAGGGAGGCGGCTGAGTCCGCGCCTCAATTCGGGGACCGGTGCGATTACCAGATGGATCCGGCCAACGCAAGGGAAGGGGTGAAGGAGGCCTTGCTGGACGTGGATGAAGGCGCGGACATGATAATGGTAAAACCCGCCCTCCCTTATCTGGACATGGTTCAAAGGATCAGGGAAGTGATCGATTTGCCGCTTGCCGCATACCACGTGAGCGGGGAATACGCCATGGTAAAGGCTGCTGAGGAGAGGGGTTGGATAGACGGCCGGAAGGTCATGCTGGAGAGCCTCATATCGATCAAGCGAGCCGGCGCGGATCTCATACTCACCTATTTTGCCAGAGAAGCTGCAGAACTATGGAAGAACACCGGTCCCATACCATGACCCCGAGGCTCGTCGCCTGGGAGATCACCAGGAGCTGCAACCTCAGCTGCGTCCATTGCAGGGCCGCGGCCGAACGAGGCCCTTATAACGGCGAGCTGGACACCCGAACATGTATGAGGATCCTGGACGAGATAGCAGAGATCTCCAAACCCATTATCATCCTTACCGGCGGCGAGCCGCTCTTGAGAGAGGATGTATTCGAGCTTGCCAGGTACGGAACCGGCTTGGGCCTTCGCATGGTCATGGCCACCAACGGGACGCTCTTTACGCCGGAACTGATAGGGAAGCTTCAGGTAAACGGGATTCAGCGGGTGAGCATATCATTGGACGGCGCCACGGCCGAGAGTCATGACCGGTTCCGCCAGGTCATCGGGGCGTTCGACCGAGCCGTGGCGGGGATTGAGGCACTCAGAGAGGCCGGGGTGGAGTTCCAGGTCAACACCACGGTTACCAGGCACAATTTGGAGGAGGTGCCGAAGCTCCTCGATCTCGCCGTCAGCCTCGGGGCGGCGGCCCACCACCTGTTTCTCCTCGTTCCCACGGGCAGGGCCAGGGAGCTGGTCAACCAGGAGATAGAGGCACAGGAGTATGAGCGGCTTCTCCGCTGGTTCTATCACATGCGCGAAAAGGCGCCCCTGCATCTCAAGGCCACATGCGCCCCGCACTATTATCGAATACTCAGACAGGAGGCGCGGGCCAAAGGGGAAAAAGTGGATTTTCAGACCTACGGCCTGGACGCGGTCACCAGGGGCTGCCTGGCAGGCACGGCCTTTTGCTTCATTTCCCATGACGGAATAGTACAGCCTTGCGGGTACCTTGAGCTTGCCTGCGGCGATCTCAAGATCTCGTCGTTCAAGGAGGTATGGGAGGGGTCTGATGTCTTCCGCAACTTGAGAGACTTTTCCGCCTACAAGGGCAAGTGCGGGAGGTGCGAGTACCTGAGGGTATGCGGGGGGTGCCGGGCCCGTGCGTATGAGGCAACAGGCGATTATCTCGAAAAGGAGCCACTCTGCCTGTACGAACCGGCAAGGGACCGGAGGGCAGAGGCCTCGCCCGGCCCCTGGAAGAGGGCGGAGAGCTGAATGGATGAAAAGGACAGGGAAATAATTAATCAGATCCAGTCCGGCTTTCCCATCTGCGAGCGGCCGTATCAAGAGGTGGCAACACGGGTTGCTCTCAGCGAAGACGAGGTCTTGGAACGGGTCGGGCGGCTGAAGCAGGAAGGGATAATTAGGCGCATAGGAGCCAATTTTGACTCCCGGAGCCTGAATTTCACCAGTACTCTGTGTGCGGCCAGGGTCCCTGAGGAGAAGCTGGGGCAATTCGTGGAGGTGGTGAATTCATATCCTGGAGTGACCCACAACTACCAAAGGAACCATTCCTACAACGTGTGGTTCACCTTTATCGCTCCCACCATGTCCGAGATCGAGGCATCTTTGGAGGAAATATCCCGGCGGACCGGGGTCCAGGAGATCTGCAACCTGCCTGCCGTCAAGATGTATAAGATCAAGGTGGATTTTCCGGTCTGAAGCGGGCGCATGCCCCTTGCTTTTCCTCCTAATCCCTGTATTTCATCAGGTAACGGTCGTACTCGTCCTTGGTGATCAGCCCTTCATCCAGGAGGATTTCGCCGATGCCGTTTTCCCGCAGTGGATCGACATCCAGAATGGTGCTGATTCGCTTTCCCTTGGTGCTGTAAAAGGTATACTCCAGGGTGAGGTTTGATTTATCGAGGAGCCTTACCGTGCTTCCCACAATGATGAAGTGATGGCTGAGAAGGAAATAGAGCGCGCCGGCCAGGAGCGCCCACATAGCATATCTCTTGAGGACCTGGGCCATGTTATCAACCCTCCAGATGGTGGTTTCATTCGGTTCACTTCACCACTTGCCGGAGTAGGAATACAGTCTACAATAACAGATTCGCCCGATACAAGCGGTTTGAGAGGATCCCGGATAAATGGGAGAACAAGGAGGTCAGCAGGATGATTTATTACGTATACTATGACAGCTACGGCTATCCCAGGAGCGCTGTCAGCGCTGAGGAACTCCGGGAGCGCTACGAAAACGACACTCAAGCCTTCCTTCGAGCCGTGAAGCAGAGAGAGCAGGCGGGGGAAACCGGCTCGGCGCACGTGACCGCGCATGTAGGCACTGTGCGCTTCCAGAGCGACTATGAACTGCAGGAATTCCTGGACGGGATGAAGGACGCCAACCGCGGCTTTTTCGAGGCCGAAGGGGACAGCCGGCCCTATAATTTTTGAGGAGTTGCATTAAATGGCTGCCGGAAATTCTTTTGTAGAAATAGCCTCTATTTTAGGCCTCGCAACTCTGCTCGGGATAGTCGGACAGAAGTTGCGCCAGCCTTTAATCATAATATTTCTTGCTACGGGTATTTTGGCAGGCCCCTCCTGCTTAGGGCTTATTCAGAGTTATCATGAAATCGAGCTTCTAGCTCACATAGGGATAGCACTTCTATTATTTATTGTCGGACTCAAACTCGATATAAATCTAATAAGGACTACAGGACCTGTCGCTGTGGCTACAGGTCTGGGGCAGATTATTTTTACTTCTCTTATCGGATTTATCATAGCTATAGCACTTAATATGTCTATTTTAAGTGCAGCATATATAGCTGTTGCTCTCACTTTTTCAAGCACAATTATTATTGTAAAATTACTTTCAGATAAAAAAGAAATAGATTCTCTCCATGGTCAGATTGCTCTTGGATTTTTGATAGTGCAAGACATTGCTGCTATCTTAGCCTTGATCGGTTTGACTACCCTAGGCTCACCGGTCGTAGAAGGAAGATCTATATATTTATCCTCGCTGTTCATCATAGCTAAAGGGCTTGGTTTTTTAGGCGTTGTCGGCTTGCTATTAAAATACGTTCTTCCAAAATTAATAAATCGTTTAGCTTATTCGCTGGAGCTGATGACCCTTTTTGCTATCGCGTGGGCCGTTTTTCTAGGGGCGGTCAGTGAGCTGCTCGGATTCAGCAAGGAAGTAGGCGCTTTTCTGGCCGGTATTTCTTTAGCCTCGACAGATTACCGGGATTCTATCGGAGCCAGACTTACAAGTCTGAGAGACTTCCTGCTCCTCTTCTTTTTTATTGATCTGGGAGCGCGCTTGGACTGGTCCGCTGTGGGCTCGCAGCTGGAGGCATCGATTCTGTTTTCTTGTTTTGTTTTGATAGGCAATCCCATTATTGTATTGATTATTATGGGAGTTATGGGCTATCGACGCCGCACGGGATTTCTTGCCGGACTGACTGTTGCTCAGATCAGCGAGTTCTCGCTCATTGTTGCAGCTTTGGGGCTGAGCCTCGGCCACATTACTAAAGAGGTTGTTGGATTAATAACTTTAGTAGGGGTTGTGACGATATTCGTTTCCACTTATCTGATTCTTTATTCAGGGCAACTGTACCGGATCCTTGCCAGACCTCTAAGGATATTTGAAAGACGAAATCCTTATCGGGAGGCGGCTATAGATAAGCTTGATGAGACGGCGCGTGTGGATGCCATATTAGTTGGTTTGGGTAATTATGGAAGCGGGCTTGCAGAATACCTCCTGCGCCGGGGTAAGGCTATCATTGGGGTGGACTTCGATCCCGGGGCCTTGAATAGGTGGAGGTCCAGGGGGATGTCCGTTTTATACGGCGATATCGGCGATCCTGATTTGCACGAGCAATTGCCTCTGAATAAGGCCCGGTGGGTTGTCAGTACTGTTCGCTCCGTGGACTTGAGTTTAACCCTTCTTCAAAATTTAAGAAACCGGGGATATGAAGGGAAGGTCGCCTTGACCGCCGCGGATCAAAAAGAAGCTGATGAGTTGGAAGAGGCCGGTGCACAGCTTGTTTTTCGGCCGTTTAGTGATGCGGCGGAGCAGGCGGCTGACTCTCTGACCTATACCATGGAATTGTTGCCTGAAGAGGTGAATTGGCCGATCGGATTCCTGGAGGTCCGGGTGCCATCAGACGCCTCTGTCGCAGGACAAACCCTTAAAGACATCCCATTGAGAGAGACTACAGGCGTATCCGTCTTGGCTGCAAGTCGAGCTGAAAGGGTCTTTTACGACCCTGGTCCGGATTTTCAGGTTTATCCTGGAGACAGGTTGCTGACAATCGGGCCCCCGGGAGAATTAAAGAAGGCTGAGGTCATGCTCAGCCGTTTTGAGGGGGCGGAGGATACCGGAGAGGCGGATCATTTTGAAATCGCGGAAGTGAAATTAGGTCGTAACTCCGAGATCTCAAACCAAACTGTGGCTGAATTGGGGTTTCGGCAAAAATACGGGGTTACCATAATAGGAATTAGAAGGGGTGAGAGTCAAATAACCACGATTAAGCCGACAGACCAGTTGCTCTCAGGGGATTCATTGATTGTGATAGGCGTCAGCTCGGCAAT
>JBKHIW010000064.1:0-8377 GCA_046538465.1 Desulfobacteraceae bacterium
ATCTTCGGGGACGGCTCTCAAACCAGATCTTTTTGTTATGTGGATGATATGACGGAGGGCCTGATCCGAATGATGGCTGCGCCGGATCACTTGACCGGGCCATTGAACCTGGGCAACCCGGTGGAGTACACCATACAGGAGTTGGCCGAGGCCATAGTGCGTCTTTCAGGATCGAGCTCTCGGATCATTCAGCAGCCCCTCCCTGCCGACGACCCGAAACGGCGGAGACCGGATATCACTTTGGCGAGAGAGGCCTTGGATTGGGAGCCCAAAGTGGGGCTCGAGCAGGGGCTCGGACTGACCATCGACTATTTTCGCGAGTTACTCGAGCAAGAGGCCTGAGCAGAGATGAGGAATATCGCGGTATTGGGATCCACCGGATCCGTAGGCTGCAACGCCTTGGAGGTAATCGCCGCGGATCCTGAGAATTACCGGGCGGCGGCCCTTGCTGCCGGCCGCAACATAGGTCTTCTTGAAAAACAGATCCGCAGTTTTAGACCATACTGCGCCGCTGTGCTGGAACAAGACGCCGCAAAGGAGCTCAAGGGGCGATTGGGTCCCGGACTGAGCACTGAGATACTCTGGGGCAGGGAAGGCTACGCCCGCATCGCCGCCTTGGACGGCGTTCATACCGTGGTCTCGGCGATCACCGGTGAGGCGGGTCTGGAACCGACGTACGTCGCAGTCGAATCCGGCAAGGATGTGGCCCTGGCCAACAAAGAAACGCTGGTCCTCGCCGGTGGGCTGGTTATGGCAAAGGCCGCCGAGAAAGGGGGTAGGATCCTTCCGGTGGACAGCGAGCACAGTGCGGTGTTCCAGAGCATCCAGGGCCACCCCAGAGATGACTTGAAACGGATTATACTCACCGCCTCGGGCGGCCCTTTCTTGGACCGATCCCTGGACCAGATGGCCGAGGTGACCCCGGAGGAGGCCCTAAACCACCCCAAATGGGAAATGGGTGCTAAGATCACCGTAGATTCAGCCACCCTCATGAACAAGGGCCTGGAGGTGATCGAGGCCCATTGGCTCTTCGACATCGACATGGACAGGATCAGCGTTGTCATACACCCCCAGAGCATAATCCACTCCATGGCGGAGTATAAGGACGGCTCCATAATCGCTCAGCTTGGCGTACCCCACATGATAACGCCTATATCCTATGCCCTTTCCTACCCCCGGCACAGAGAAACCAAGCTCCCATCTCTGAGCTTGGAGGACCTGGGGCCGCTGACTTTGGAACGCCCCGACCTCAAACGCTTCAGGTGCCTGGCCCTGGCCCTGGAGGCGGGCGCTGAGGGGGGCAGCATGCCGACGGTGTTGAATGCAGCCGATGAGGTGGCCGTAGGCGCTTTCCTGGACAAGCGCCTGGGGTTTTTGGGGATCCCCGAACTGGTGGAGCAGGTAATGAACGCCCATCAACCTTTTCCCATCGAGTCCCTCGAACATGTCAGGGAAGCGGACGACTGGGCCCGAAAAAAGGCCGAAGAGTTTCTGAGGGCCGGGGGCGGGCGAAACGAGGCCGAATAAATGTCTGTATTCCTATATTATATAATACCCTTCCTGGTGGTGCTCGGGGTCCTGATCTTCTTCCACGAGCTGGGACACTTCCTGGTCGCCAAGGCCTTTGACGTCAAGGTGTTGAAATTCTCTCTGGGTTTCGGAGGGAAGCTGGCAGGCAAGAAGATCGGGGAGACGGAATACCTGATATCCGCGGTTCCCTTGGGCGGGTATGTCAAGATGCTCGGAGAAGACGACGAGGGAGAGGAAGGCCCTGAAGCGATCAGTCCTGAAGACCGTGAAAGGGCCTTCAGCGCCCAGCATCCCCTCAAGCGGATCGCTATAGTGGCGGCCGGGCCCATGTTCAACTTCTTCCTCGCATTGGTCTTATTTTGGGGCTTTTTCATGGTGATGGGGAGCGAAGAGAGGCTCCCCGAGGTCGGTCAGGTGCGAGAGGGCTCCCCCGCCTATCAGGCGGGAATAGAGGAGGGGGACCGAATAATCTCGATAGACGGAAGCCCTGTGGATTCCTGGGCTGAGCTCCAAAGCACGGTTGGGGCCAAGCCGGGCCGGCCTCTTACCCTCCTTGTCCAAAGGGACCGGGAGGTTTTTGAGGTCACTGTAGTCCCTGAAATCTCCACTGTGAAAAACATATTCGGCGAGGAGGTGGAAACCCCCCTTATAGGGATCCTGGCCTCGGGTTCGCTCCGCACCGTGGACTTGGGGCCGGGAGAGTCATTGGCGGCGGCCTGGATAAAGACCTGGGAGATAACCGTTCTGACTGTCAAGACCGTTGTCAAACTGCTCCAGAGGGTGATTCCCATTGAGACGGTGGGAGGGCCCATTATGATCGGGCAGATGACCGGGCAGATAGCCAAGGAAAGCCTTGCCTACTTGATCCCCTTCATGGCCGTGATAAGCGTCAACCTGGCGGTGTTGAACCTTCTGCCCGTCCCGGTGCTGGACGGAGGCGTTATCGTCTTCCTCCTCATCGAGCTGGCGATCGGCAGGCCCTTGAGCATCAAGAAGAGGGAGCTGGCGCAGAAAGTGGGAATCGGGCTCCTGGTGGTGCTCATGGCGGTGATATTCTACAATGACATATCTCGGCTCCTTGAGCCCTTGTTCCAGTGATATATAAATGATCCTGGCCCTGAACACCTCCACCCCGCAGTTCGGCCTGGCCCTCCTCAGATGGGATGGAAGCGTCTTGTGCGAGTACTCGGCCGGCGCGCACAGGCGCCACTTCAGCACCCTGATGCCTGTCCTGGACCGCCTTGTCCGCCTGAGCGGCCGACCGGTATCGGCCTTGGAGGCCGTTGTGCTCGCCACCGGTCCCGGCAGCTTCACAGGATTGCGCGTGGGCGCGGCATTGGCCAAAGGCTTGGTACATGGCCTGGGAATACCCCTGGTCGGCGTCAACAGCCTCGAAGCCCTGGCCTTGCAGCTCCCTATGGCCGGCCGGCCGGTTCGCGCGATATTGGACTCGCGTAAGGGCGAGGTCTTCACCGCCTTGTTCCAACCGAGCTTCGCAGGCGGGGTGAAGCGATTGGAGGAGGATTACTGCCTGGTTTATGAAAAGATCCCTATGCTGGGATCCGAAGGAGCGGTCTTTATCGGCAACGACTACCCGAGTCAGGCCCGGATCCTTTGCTCGATCCTTGGACAAGACGTCTGCCTGGCACCATCCCGCTTGTGGATCCCCGGCGCCTCCGCCGTTGGTCAGATTGGGCTGACCAGGCTTCTTAACAATGACGCCGATGATCCGGTCAACCTCACCCCCGCATACTACCGCCCCCCAGACATCCGCCCCAACTCGATCCCGGCGTCCGATCCCTTACCATCCGCCCTGTAAGAGGCCCCCAAGACCGCGAGCAAGGGGCCTTGGGCTGCGGAGTTGGCCGTTGACAAATGGGCAGCCCAAAATATAATGGCCGCTGGCAGTTGCACCCGGTCAGTGCACTCAGAGGAGATCCATGCCCAAGCCAAGCGTCACAGAAAACAGGATTCACAACCGGCTTCCGGTGGCCAGAGAAGGCCTGCCCTTCATAGCGGCGGGCGCTGCCCTCACGCTTGTCCTGTCACTCCTGGCGCTGGTGGTCTCCTCGGCTCTGGCCGGCCTTATCACCCTTTTTGTAGCTTGGTTTTTCCGCGACCCAGGCAGGACTCCTCCTGTCTACGACCACGCAGTGCTCTCTCCAGCTGACGGAAAGGTTATAGCAATAAAGCAAAAAGATGAGAATGAAAGCTTGTTACATATACCTTGCCTCGAAATAAGCATTTTTATGACAATATTTAATGTTCATATTAATCGAATGTTGGCAGGAGGAAGGATTCAGTCCGTGGATTACCGGCCCGGCCGGTTCTTTTCTGCAAATCTGGACAAGGCTAGTGAAGAAAACGAGCAAAACCGCATTATAATGGCTACGTCGGATGGGGTGCGTCTGGGGGTGGTCCAGGTAGCCGGACTGATTGCCAGGCGCATCGCGTGTTGGGTGAAGGAGGGTGATCAGGTAGCCCCCGGGCAGCGCTTCGGGCTGATTCGCTTCGGCTCTCGACTGGACGTATACGTTCCGCTGGATACAAAAATCAATGTCAGGGCCGGGGACAAGGTGAAGGCCGGCGAATCGATCCTCGCCTACCTTTAGCGCACTTGGGGGGCCGGGCTTTTGCTGCGCATTACCGGAGGCCGGGCCCGGGGCAGAAAGCTTGCGGGCCCCAAGGGAGAAGCCATACGCCCCACTTCGGACAAGGTGAGGGCCGCGATATTCGACCTTATAGGCCAGGATCTTCAAAATGCCCGGGTGCTGGATCTGTTCGCAGGAACCGGGGCCCTGGGTCTGGAAGCCCTGAGCAGGGGCGCCGCTTCGGCGGCCTTTGTGGACATTTCCCCCCGGGCCGTGAAGTTGATAGCGAGGAACCTTGAGCTTTGCGGATTCGAATCCAAAGGCTCAATCCTCAGAAGAGACCTGACCCGCGGTGTGCCTTGGGGGCACCCCTTGCTCCGGCCCGGGGCCGATTTGGTGTTTCTTGATCCGCCCTACGGTATGGGGCTGATCCCGCCATTGTTGGGAGAGCTCAACAGAGGCGGGCGGCTTACCGGGAACGCCTTGGTGGTTGCCGAAAGCTCCAAGGCCGAGGACATACCAAAGGGTTCCGGCGCACTGCACGCATTTGAGGAGCGAGTTTACGGGGATACTAGAATCTGCATATACCATTTAACATCATGTCCGGACGCCTCCAAGCACCGGGGCGGGGACGCCGATGGGGAAGACTATGACTGAACGGATAGCTATCTACCCGGGGACTTTCGACCCCATAACCAACGGGCACTTGAGTATAGTAAAACGGGCCCTGAAGATATTCGATAAGCTGATCGTCGCCATATTGATCAATCCCAAAAAAGTCTCCCTCTTTTCCCGAGAAGAACGGATCGATATGATCAAGGAGGCTGTAAAGAATCCTAATGTGGAAGTAGAAAGCTTTGACGGCATGCTGGTGGACTATGCCGTACAAAAAAACGCAAATGTAATCCTGCGGGGGCTAAGGGCCCTTTCGGATTTCGAGTATGAATTTCAGATGGCGCTTATGAACCGCAAATTCAACCGGGACGTCCAATCCGTTTTCCTGATGACCGACTACAAATGGTTTTATATCAGCTCTACCATTATCAAGGAGGCTGCAAGCCTTGGAGGAGACATCAGCGGGCTTGTACCACCGCACGTATGCAGGAAATTGAAAGAGAAATTCGGATATACAAAAAACACTTGACACAGGAAACCTCGTAGGACATAGTAACAAGCTGATAAATTTCGGCAATCTAGCTTGTTAGTCATACGCTGTTCAGGAGGGGATTGACCAATGTCGCTTACCAAGGAAAAGCTTATCACGGATATCTACAATAATGTCGGACTGACCAAAACACAGTCACGCACCGTGGTGGAGAAGTTGTTCGAGATCATAAAGCAGACTCTGGAGAGCGGTGAAGACCTCCTCATCAGCGGTTTCGGCAAGTTCGTGGTAAAAGACAAGGCCGCGAGGCGGGGCAGAAACCCCCAAACCACGGAGGATTTAAGACTGCGCGCCAGGCGGGTGGTCGTTTTTAAGACATCCGGAGTCCTGCGGCGAAAAATCAACGAAGGATCTAAATCTTGACGATAAAAGCCCCTTCGAATCCTATTTCCTTGAGCTTCTGCTCCAGTCTCTCCGCCTCCTCCAAGGTCCCGGCCTTGGAGACTCTGACCCTGTGAAGGGTTCGGCTCTGTTCATCGATATACCTGGTGACAGTGACATTCTCGAACAGGACCTCCAGCCGGCGGGCCAGTTCTGCTGCATTCGTCTTTTCCAGAAACGCCCCTACCTGTACAGCAAACTCTCCGCCTCTGAGGTCCTGCGTCTCCACCACCGGAATCAACTTGCCTCTGGATTCGACAGCACCCACCTGCCGACCGAGCGCTGTTACCCGAACTTCGCTGACCCCCGGCCCAACCAGGCCGATTTCCTTGGCCGCTGCATAGGACAAATCTATGATCCTGCCCTTTACAAAGGGGCCACGGTCGTTGATCCTGACCACGGCGCTCTTCCCATTGTCCAGATTTTCAACGTTGACCTCGGTTCCCAGGGGAAGAGTCCTATGTGCCGCGGTCATAGCGTGCATGTCGTATATCTCGCCGCTGGACGTCGTTCTGCCGTGGAACTTTCCACCATACCACGAGGCCTTGCCGGTTTGGACAAAGCCATGCTCATCAGGAAGCGGATAATAGCGAACCCCGTTAACCACATAGGGCCTCGAAGTTTTCTCCCTCACCGCCTCCGGTATGGCGACCCGGCGGACGGGAGGCCGGGGAACCACGGGCTTGTACCTCCCTCCGCAGGAAGCGCCGAAGATGAGCAGGCCAAGACAAAGAGAGAGCATACACTTGTATTTCACTTGCATGATTCAGCCATCGATTGGATCGTGGGGCACGATTCCGGCAGCCATCCGGCAGTCCGTCCCCGTTTGATTGATATATTCTACCAACGCCGTGAATTCAAATCAACTTTTGAAACCCACCCTCGCCCAGTTTTTCCTTGACACAGCCCCACCTGTTCCATTAAATTTCTCGATTAGTTATATTGTAATTATAATGTAATCACGGCCGTCGAGACACCCACTCCTGGACCGCGTCGGTCCGGGATTCTATAGTCCGAATCCCGGTGCCCCATTTCCGCGGCCATCGGCATTGGATCGGTATTATGTCCATCCGAACCGAACCGCCGTCGGACAGGGGATGGGTTTTCCCGTCGGACAACCAACGAGCAGGAGTTGACAATGGCAAGACTGAAGGACAAGGTGGCACTGGTAACCGGAAGCAGCAGGGGCGTGGGCAGGTCAGTGGCCCTTGCTTACGGCAAAGAAGGGGCAAAGGTAGTGGTCAACTACTCATCCAGCTCAAAGGCGGCGGATGAGGCCGTAAAGGCGATCCAGGATATGGGAAGCGATGCCATAGCGGTCAGGGCCGACGTAGCCAAAAAAGAGGAGGCTGAGGCCCTGGTAAATGCCGCAATCGAGAGATTCGGACGCCTGGACGTCCTGGTGAACAACGCCGGGTTCACCAGACCCGCCCTGCTCCTCAAGATGACCGAAGAGCAATGGGACGAAGTATTGGATATCCATCTCAAAGGGGCGTTTCTGTGCTCTCAGTTCGCAGGCCGCCGAATGAAAGAGCAAGAGAAAGGATCCATAATAAATGTCACCTCTGTAGCCGGCATAGTGGGGACCGTGGGCCAAGTAAACTACAGCGCAGCCAAAGGGGGAGTGATCAGCATGACCAAGTCCACGGCTCGTGAGCTCGCGAGGTACAACATAACGGCAAACGTAGTAAGCCTTGGAATCGTTGCCACCGACATGACAGAAAAGATCAGGAGCGATGAGAAGCTAAAGGAGGTGTACATGAACCGCATTCTGCTCAAGCGGTTTGCTGAGCCCGAGGACATAACGCCCATGTTCGTGTTCTTGGCCTCGGACGAAAGCAGGTACATTACCGGTCAGCTTCTGTGTGTTGACGGAGGATACGGGATGATTTAGCCTTTCACCATGCGAGTCAAACTTACAATTGACGGTCTCGCAAAAACCCGCTCCACCGCCGCTGGGAACCTCGTAACCCCTTGAAACTATTAGGGCAGATAACCAGCTCAGGGGCTTTTTGCAACTCCGTCACAATTCGCAGGCCGATCTCCGGCGGATTGGGTTTATACCCGGAAGGAGGAGAAAAATGGCAGCAGTACCGGATAAGATCATGACCTGGCAGATGGTTCAGCCCACTTTCAAAGACAAGGAAACCGGTGAGGTTACTCCAGGCAGATTGGAGAAAAAGGAGATACCGGTACCTGAGCTTCCCCCAGGTCAGGTTTTGGTGGAGGTGGCCGGATGCGGGGTATGCCACACGGATCTCGGGTATTTTTATGACGGCGTCCCCACTGTGAACAAGCCGCCGCTCACCCTGGGGCACGAGATTTCGGGCACAGTGGTGGCTGGAGACGAAGAATGGGTTGGAAAAGAGGTGCTCATCCCCGCTGTGATGCCTTGCAGGCGCTGCTATCTTTGCAAGACCAGGCGGGGCAACCGTTGTCTGAACCAGAGAATGCCGGGGAACAGCCTGGGCATTTACGGCGGTTTTTCCAGCCATATCCCGGTACCCAGCATAGATCTTTGCGAGATCAAGGACCGGGGAGACATTCCCCTTGAGCATCTCGCTGTGGTAGCGGACGCAGCCACCACCCCTTATCAGGCGGCCAAGCGTGCCGGTCTGGAGATCGGGGACAATGTGGTGGTCATCGGCATAGGAGGGGTGGGCCAATACATGGTCCAGGAGGCCAAGGCCATGGGGGCCGACACGGTGGT
>JBKHIW010000065.1:0-8356 GCA_046538465.1 Desulfobacteraceae bacterium
CCACAAAAATGGCGGAGAGAGAGGGATTCGAACCCTCGGTGGGGCTTTACACCCCACACTCGCTTAGCAGGCGAGCGCCTTCAGCCAACTCGGCCATCTCTCCGCAGGATCCGGCCCGGAGGCCGGTGTAGCTGATCTGAATTTTTTGGCGGAGGGAGAGAGATTCGAACTCTCGGACCCGTTTTCAGGGTCTGCGGTTTTCAAGACCGCCGCCTTCGACCACTCGGCCATCCCTCCCAGCGCCGTAAAAACAATTTAACATCCAAGGGGTTGCTCGTCAAAGGGTTTTAAGCCCTCAGACCGCCTGAACGGCCGCATTGGCTGCTTCGCGCATCTCCCGAATGGCCAGGGCGTAATCCTTGGTCAGAAAGACTGCCGAGCCGGCCACGAAGACATCAGCCCCGGCGGCAGCGGCGCTGCCTATGGTCTTCGGGCCTATTCCCCCGTCAACCTCGATTTCAATGCCAAGGCCCCTGTCTTCTATCGTCTTGCGGAGTTCTCTGATCTTGGGCAGGACGGAAGGGATGAAGGCCTGGCCGCCGAAGCCGGGGTTCACGGTCATCAAGAGAACCACGTCCACATCATCCAACACGTACTCCAGGACCCCCAAGGGGGTAGCAGGATTGAGAGAGACGCCGGCGCGGGCGCCGGTCGCTCTTACCACCTGGATGGACCTGTGGAGGTGGTACACGGCCTCGGCGTGCACGGTTATGCTGTCCGCCCCGGCCTTGACAAAGGCCTCTGCATAGGTATCAGGGTCGGTTATCATGAGGTGAACGTCCAAGGGGAGGTCGGTTGCTTTCCTGGCTGCCTCCACCACCAATGGTCCTATAGTTATATTGGGGACGAAATGGCCGTCCATTACATCGACGTGGATGCAATCGGCCCCGGCCTGGGTGACACTCTGAATCTCCTCGCCCAGTCTGGTGAAATCAGCGGACAGGATTGAAGGTGCGATCTTTATCATGACGGATGCCTCGGGTGTATGATTTCGCCTATGTCTTCGAGAACCCGGCCCCGAAAAAACCGCCGGTCCCGTGAACATGAGGAAGCGCCCGGTAAAAACCCTGAGAATCCACAAGCGGCTCAATCCAAGGAGCCGCCTTTTTACCCAAATCCTGCAGCGCCAGCTCCCTGCGCTTTTTGAGCACTGTCTCCACCACTCCCTCGTTTTCCTCCGGTGCTATGGTGCAGGTCACATAGAGCATGAACCCGCCTTCCTCCAGCAAATCAGCCGCCGAATTCAGCAGCTTTACCTGGAGTCCGGCCAGCCTGGCCACATCCTCCTCGCTGCGGTTCCACTTTCCGTCCGGGTGGCGGGAGAGGACCCCCAGCCCAGAGCAGGGTGCGTCCACCAGGATCCGGTGGAAGCGTGTGCGGAAGAGATGCACCGGGTCTTCTGCCGCGTCAGCGACAACAGGATGAATACCCGCAAGGCCCAGTCGATTCGCTGACCGGCGGAGGTGTACCAGCCGGCCGTGGTTAACGTCAAGCGCCGCGATCATGGAGCGACCCCCGGAGAGTTCTGCCAAATGAGTAGTCTTTCCGCCGTAGCCTGCGCAAAGGTCCAGTATACGCTCACCCGGTTCGACTCCCAGGAGACAAGATACAGCCTGGGCCCCTGCGTCCTGGACAGTAAACAAGCCTTCCTGGAAGCAGCTCAGCTGATCAACCCGGCCCCTCAGCCCTTTCACCTCCAGCCCCATAGGAGAGACGAGGGGTGCTGCTTCCAGGCCTTCCGCCTCCAGTCTCCTGATAAGGTCCTCGCGGGTGGTCTTGAGCGGGTTTCCCCTGATATGAAGTGCAGGGATCCGGTTCATGGCCTCCAAAAGGGCCCCTGCCTCCTCCATCCCATAGGCGGCGAGCACCCTGGCGGCCAGCCACCGGGGATAGGAATACTCCACTGCCAAAAAGTCTTCGGGGTCCTTTGCCGGGTCAGGGGGACTGATCCTGCCGGACTCGCGACAGAGGCGGCGGAGTACACCGTTTATGAACGAGGCCGCATGCGCTTTGCCCGCAGCCTTTACCTGCTCCACCGCCTCGTTCACCGCAGCTGAGTCAGGCACCCTGTCCATGAACAGGATCTGGTATAGAGCTAGACGCAGTATATTCAGGACATCAGGCGCGATAGCAGACAAGGGCCGGTTGGACGCCCTTGCTATGCACCAGTCGAGCCTGCCCCTCCATCGCCACACCCCATGTACCAGATTGCTCACAAAGGCCTTGTCCCTTGGGTCAAGAGCGGGGTTTCTGCTGAAGGCCTCATCCAGCGAATCATCAGCCCAAGGCCCGCTTCTTGTGGACTGGAGATTGAGCAGGGACAAGGCTATGTCCCTCGGTTTCTTTTTCCTCATGGTCCAGAAACATGAGAAGCCCCGCCTCCACCAAATCCAGGTCCACGTCGGTATCGAAGCAGGGGCCGTTGGGTCTCTTGTTAAGCACCCCGTAGACCGGGATGGGATAGGTGTCCTGGATACCGCTGGTCAAGTCCCGCTCGCATGCCACACCGATTATCAAAGCGGGCTTCTTGTCCACAACAATCTTTCTCGCCAGGGTCCCTCCTGTGGCAACGGCCATGGACACGCCGTAGCGCTTTCCCAATTCCACCAGGTCGCATATCTTGCAGCGGCCGCAGCCTTTGCAGTTTTCCACGTTTCCGGTAATCCGGACCGGGCACTCATGGAACTGAAGGCAGTGCGGCAAAAGGATAAGGAGACGCTCAGGCGGCACCCTTCTGGCCTCGGCCATTACCAGCTGATTGTTTATGGCCACAAAGGAGCGCCTCACCTGATCCTTGCCCACCCCGACCAGCTTCCCCGTCATCACCAACATGGGGAAGAGCCATCTGATCACCACCCCGCGGATGCGCCTGTTGAAAAAAAGGTTTTTGCCTCGGAGGATGGTAAAAACCAGGGTCAGGCCTCCCCCCAGCAAGAAGAGCACCACAGCTCCGAGGACTGCGGCCATGATCACCGGCAGCCTGGGGTGGATATAGGAGAACCCGACGTAGGGCACCCACCAAAGGAGAGCCGCCAGCCCCACCAGCGTGGCGCAGGTGAGAAGCAGCAGAAGGATGAATCTCCGTTTCTCCGGTCCGGGGTCGTTCTTCAATGTATCCCCGCCCTGCCTGAGTATTGAAGGACTTGGAAACCCGCTGATACTTTAAGGTCAGGCCCCCAGAATCATACCCGTCTCCAAGCCGGCCCCTCTTTGAAACGCCGCCGCCGCCATCCGTTTCCTGCCGGGGGCCTGAACAGAGCCTACCGCCACCATATCTTTTCCTGTCTCAACCAACAGGCGCTCCCCGACCTCTGCCACCCGACCGGGAACCCCGCTGCCGCCGGCAGAGACCGAACCCTCGAAGAGCTTGAGGGTCTTTCCTCTCCAGATAGTCCTCGCTCCAGGGATCGGATCAAGGGCACGAATCAAGGCGGCCACTCGTTCGGCGGGTTGACGCCAGTCGACCAGCGCCATATCAGTGGTGATCTTGGGGGCATATGTCGCTCTTGATTCATCCTGGGGGGTCTCCTTCACCTGACCACGGGACATCCGCTCCAGACCTTCCAGGAGAAAATCCCCGCTCATGGCCGCCAACCTGTCATGAAGCCCCCCTGCTGATTCATTCTCCTTGATTTCGATCTGCTTTTGGAAGAGCACAGGCCCGGTATCCAATCCTTCAGCCATCCGCATCAAGGTCAACCCCGTCCGCCGCTCACCATTCAGTATCGTCCACTGGATAGGAGCGGCCCCCCTGTACTTGGGAAGAAGAGAGGCGTGCACATTGAGGGCGCCCCAGACCGGGATCTCCAGGATTTCACGTGGTATGACCTGTCCAAAGGCCACCACCACTATGAGATCCGGGGCTGCCCTGCGGATCTCCTCCTGAAAACCCAGGGACTTGACCGTGGCGGGCTGCAAAACAGGCAAGTCCCTTTCCCGAGCCAGCCGTTTGACCGGCGAGGCCGAGGCCTTTTGACCCCTCCCGCGCCCCCGGTCCGGTTGAGTAACCACAGCCACCACCACATGACCGCCGTCCACCAGGGCCCTCAAACCGGGTACGGCAAAATCCGGCGTCCCCATAAACAGTATCCCGGGCCTCGTCGGGAAGTTGTCTTTCCATGAACCGAACATCGCCTACCCGGGCGGATGGTTCTTCTTGATCAGCTTCTTGAGCTTCTTCTTGTAAAGCGCCCGCTTAAGATTGCTGATATGGTCGATGTAAAGGACCCCGTCCAGGTGGTCGATCTCATGCTGCAGGCATACCGCCAAGATCCCCTCGGCCTCCAGTTCCACTGGTCGGCCGTCCCGGTCCCATCCCTGCACATGCACCCTGGCGCTCCTGGTCACCTCGGCCGAGTAGTCAATCACGCTCAGGCAGGACTCCTCGTAGGTAATTTCTCCCTCGGCCTCAATGATCTCAGGGTTGATCAAGACCTGAAGCTTTGGACCATCCTCCCTGGGAGTGAGGTCGAAGACGATTATGCGGTGGAGCGAGCCCACTTGATTCGCGGCCAGTCCTATCCCCGGGGCCGCGTACATGGTTTTGGCCATGCCGTCTATGAGCTGCTGGGTCCGACCGGTGATCTCGGTGACCGGCTGCGCCGTGTTACGGAGAACCTCAGCCGGATAAGTGTAGATCTTCATGGATTCGTTCGAATCGCCGGTATATTCTGTCCCGTATTCCATGGTTGCAGGCCTTCTCTTATCATGTGAGGCTGATACCACGAACTAGGCCTCTTCCGAGCTCAGCCGAAACCTTGCCTTGGTCCCAGCTGGAAAACCAACACAACTCCGAACTCCGCTCTGCGCAGAGTTTGACACTAATATCCAATATTAATTATGATAATAATATAAATCAAGCGCTCTTATGGACTGACTGCGCTTGACATTTCCCCGGGTTGATCTTATTGAGTGGGTCCATGAAGGCTATTGCAAATTTTTTATTCGAAGTAGGAATGCTCAAGCGGACGCCGAGGACAGGATATCAATTCCTGGGCTCAGGACGCGAATCAGTCGCCGAGCACTCGTTCAGGACTGCTGTCATCGGCTATGTGCTGTCTCTCAAGGAAAAAAAAGCCGATCCGCACAAGATCGTGCTAATGTGCCTTTTCCACGACCTCCATGAAGCCAGGACAGGGGATCATAACTACGTCAACAAGCGCTACGTCAAGGTAGACGAGGAACGGGCCATGGAGGATCTCTCGAGCGATTTGCCGTTCGGAGACAATCTCATCTCCCTTGCCCGTGAGTTCAACGAAGGGACTACACTGGAGGCCTTGCTTTCCCGCGACGCCGATCAATTGGACCTCATCCTCGAGCTCAAGGAGCAGCAGGATCTGGGGAACAAGTACGCTCCGGAATGGCTGCGATATGCAGTAAAGCGCCTTAAATCAGAATCAGCCCGGGAAATGGCCCGAGAAATCCTGGAAACCGACCGTACTGGATGGTGGTTCGAGAGAAGGACCGAGCTCTGGGTAAAGGCCCTCGGCAATGAGTATACTAAGAGCCGCTAGCAGACGATCCCCCCGCAGGCCTTCAGTGATGAAGGTGGCTCTTGCGGCCTCTGCGGTCCTCCACTGCCTGGCTCTCCTGGCCTTTCAAGAGGCCTTTCCCTCTTTCTTGGAGATTCCTGAAGCTCGACTCTACCGCATTGACTTGATACGCCCTCCCGTAGAAGAACTGCCTGACCAGGAAAACCCCTCCGGCGATAGTGCGGATTATCGCAAGCAGGAAGAGCCCGACCCTCCTGAGAAGGAGCTTAGGGAGGATACAATCAGTCTGGATACCAAGGACCGTAGATATGTGGACTACGCCTCGGCGGTCAAGGAAAGATTAATGGAGCAGTGGGTCTATCCGGAGAAGGCGCGGGAGCTGCTGCTGGAAGGACGGCTGCTGCTGGTTTTCACTCTTTCCAGAAGTGGTGACACTGCAGGAATGGAAGTGCTTCAATCATCGGGACACACCGTATTGGACCGGGAGGCCTGCCGGGCGGTCCGGGCAGCCTCTCCGTTCCCCGCTTTTCCCGAGCATCTCAATGTTCATAGACTCCATATTAGGGCATCGTTCGATTACAGATTAACCCAGAATTAGGACGAGCCGGCCGGCTCAGAGGGGGTCTGATTTCAATGGGCGTTATCAGCGGTCTAATATACAACATCCGGGGACTCGCCATGGCCCTCAGGAGCGGAAAGCTCTTCTTCTGGGGCATTGTGAGATTTGTTTTCGTGCTGTTGATAACGATCCTTTCCGCCGGGCTGATCCTTGTATTCCATCAGGATATCATGGGTGCGCTTTGGACCAGGCCTGAAAGCATCTGGGTGGTATGGCTGTGGCATCTCTTATCCTGGGCGCTCTCACTCGCATTAGTGGCCCTCTCGGCCCTGTTTTCATTCCTTCTCTCTCAGATACTCTTCAGTGTGTTGGTAATGGATCTGATGTCCAGACATACTGAGCGTATGCTAAGCGGAAGAGTGATAGAAGGCGAATCAATGTCCATTCCAAGGCTGTTCTTGTTCCTGGTCAAGCAGGAGATCCCACGCACTATAATCCCCGTGGGGATTTCACTGCTGCTGGCACTCCTGGGCTGGTTCACTCCCCTGGGCCCGGTAGTGGTTCCGCTTTCCTCGGCCGCAGCAGCGATATTCCTGGCTTGGGACAACACCGACCTCACCCCCGGCAGAAGGGGCCTGGTGTTCAAAGAAAGATTCAAGGTCTTGTTAAAGTCCCTGCCGTTTCACCTCGGGTTCGGTCTGCCTTTCCTGATACCCGGTCTGAATCTGATTTTTCTCGCTTTTGCTCCTGTGGGGGGGACGCTTTACTCGTTGCGGGAACTTGACGGACTGGAACATGCCGCCTTCCCCAAAAGACGGTCTGGATAAGCGCCGTACCGGCTGGCGGGATCACGATGAGCGCCGGTCAAAGACCGCGGTCGGCTTGACTCCAATGATACACTGATTAATTTATAAAGACCGTGGTTATACCATTCTTCGAATCCGCAGATCGGGGGACCGGCAGAGGGCTGAGAAATGGCTCAAAAGGACTATTACAGTATACTCGGAATATCCAAAAACGCCTCCCAGGAGGAAATCAAAAAAGCTTACAGAAAGCTCGCCATGAAGTACCATCCGGATCACAATCCGGGTGACAAGGAAGCCGAGTCGCGGTTCAAGGATATCAGCGAGGCTTATGCAGTGCTCAGCGACCCGGAGAAAAGGCGCCAGTACGACACATTCGGCTCAGAGAGCTTCCAGCACAGGTACTCCCAGGAAGATATATTCAGGGACTTCGACTTCAGCAGCATATTCCGAGAGTTCGGCTTCGGCACAGGCGGCCGAGGAGAGAGCATATTCACGCAGTTTTTCGGCGGCGCCGGCGCCGATTATTTCAGGGGCAGGGGGCCTACAAGGCGACAGGGCCCCTGCGCTTACAGCAGCCCCGGGGGCGGGGTAAAGGGCAAGGATTTGATTTATGAGCTGTCGATAACCCTGGAAGAGGCCGCCTCAGGGGCTGAAAAGAGTATTTCCTATCACTCAAACGGCGGCCAGGAGAGCGTTCAAGTCAAAGTCCCGCCTGGCGTAGCCACGGGCAAGAAGCTTCGTCTCTCGGGCAAAGGGGAACCAGGGGCCATCGGAGGCCCTCCGGGGGATCTCTTCATACAGATCCGAGTCCTGGATCACCCTGTATTCCGCCGCAACGGGGACGACCTTTACATGACAAAGGAAATCGGCTACTCAGAGGCCGTCCTGGGAACAGAGATAGAAGTCCCTGCCATATATGGAAGCACGCTCCGCATGAAGGTCCCTCCAGGCACGCAGTCCAACGCCAAACTGAGACTCAGAGGCTATGGTATGCCCCGCATGAACGGGGGCGGACGCGGCGATGCCTATGTGCAAATCGCCGTGAAGATCCCGAAGAAACTCAATAAAAAGCAAAAGGAAGCGGTAAAGAGGCTCTCCGAAGCCGGCCTGTAGCCCGCTCGGGCGATGCACCCGCCTGACCGGAGGATTGACCAGACTCATGAAAGCCCTCTCAGTCTTTTCAGGAGGATTGGACAGCCTGCTTGCCACGGAGTTGATCAAGAGGCAGGGGGTTGAAGTCCAGGCGGTCTTCTTCAAAACGCTCTTTTTCGGCCCGGAAAAGGCGCGCTTCTATGCAAAGCAGGCCGGGCTGTCCATAAGGGTGGTGGACATCGGCCGACGCCATCTGGAAACGGTCAAGAACCCCAAACACGGCTACGGGTCAGGTATGAATCCATGCATTGATTGTCATGCATTGATGATTCGCGCGGCCGGAGAGATGCTCCAGGAGGAAGGGGCCTCATTCATCATCACAGGAGAGGTGCTCGGACAGCGACCCA
>JBKHIW010000066.1:0-8277 GCA_046538465.1 Desulfobacteraceae bacterium
GCCTGCCCCTGCCGAGCAGGGAGTGTCTGGTAGTGGATCCGGAGACTCTTGAGCCCGTCCCTCCAGGCGAGAGCGGCGAGCTGGTGGTGACCTCGCCTTATACGGTCAAGGAGTACCTGAACAAGCCCGAGGAGACGGCCCGCTCCTACGTGGAGATAAAAGGGAAGATGTGGTATCGAATGGGCGACTTCGTGCGGTGGCAGGACGACGGGCAGTTGGTTTATGTTGAACGCTCCGCCGACATCATCAAGCACAAGGCATACAGGGTCTCGGCTTCGGAGGTGGAGGCCGTTCTCCAGGACCATCCTACAGTGATCGGGGCCTGCGTGGTGGGCATACCCGACCGAAAGGTGGGAGAGAGAATTAAGGCGATTGTGGTTCTCAAAGAAGATGCAAGGGGAGTGGGCGGTGCTGAGCTCCTCAAATGGTGCAGGGAAAGACTGGCCTCATACAAGGTTCCGGGCTATATCGAGTTCCGGGATATGCTGCCCAAGTCAAAGGTTGGAAAGCTGCTTCGCCGAGAGATACGGGACGAGGAGAGGAGGCGCATGTCGGGGAGCGGAAGCTAGGCCCGCTCGTGACCAATCACCGGACGTAGGAGGCGTGGATGGCTGATAGCATCCTGGAGGGAAAACGGATACTCGCGGTTGACGACGAGCCCGATGTGCTGGATACCCTTGAAGAGATGTTGGAGGAGTTCGAAGGCCTGACATTTGATCGGGCCACGGACTATGAAACCGGCTACCAGCTTTTGAGGTCATGGTCATACGACCTGGTTATCCTGGACATAATGGGCGTCAGGGGCTTTGATTTGTTGAACGCGGCTGTTCACCTGGGGGTCCCTGCTGTGATGCTGACCGCCCATGCGATTTCAGTTGAAGCACTGAAAAAGTCGATTGAGCTGGGGGCCAGGGCATATATACCCAAGGACCGGATGGTCGATCTGGTACCCTTTCTGGAGGACGTCTTGAGGCTCAAGAGAGGGGCGGTGTGGCAGAAGGTGTTCCAGCGTCTGGGCGGATTTTTCGACTCCGCTTTCGGTCCACAATGGCAAAAGGATGAGAAATCCTTCTGGGAACAGGTATCACAAGGGGCCTATGAACCCGAGCCTGTGATACTGAAAGGCAAAAGACACCCTCCCAAATCCCAGCCTTAACCCCGCTGTTTCGGTCAAAAGAGCCGCTTGACGGTTCGGCGGAGGATCCCCTCTTGGGATCTTCAACAGCCGGTTCAGGTATGCCCGGCAAAAGCCCGGGTCACAAGAGGCAAGATCCGTCAGGACTATCCGAGGATGCGCATTAGGTTGTCACCCGCGAATATGTGAGCGATATAGAAGAGCGGGTATCCGAGCACACGGCCGAGGATGTTCAAGTCCGAGAAATTGTCCAGCAGCAGCACACCCACCAGGAAAATAGGGGCGAACCTACCGAACTCCCGGTACTTGCCGGAGGCGGCTGGAGGAAGCAGATTCTCCATGACATGCGAGCCGTCCAAGGGAGGGATGGGCAGCAGGTTGAAGAGCCCGAGGCCCGTATTCATCAACAGCATGTATACGAGGACCTGGAGGTAAAGCTCCCAGGGAAGCAGAAGGTACCTGATGAACAAGCCGGTGACAAAGGCCGCTGCAAAGTTGGCTACCGGTCCGCTAAGGGCCATCAGGATAGTATCTCTCCTTATATTTTGAAAATACCTGACATTAACCGGCACCGGCTTGGCCCATCCGAAGTGAAACAAGAAAAGGCACAGTGCTCCCAGAGGGTCTATGTGGGGGAGGGGATTCAAGGTCAATCTGCCGGCGTTTCGCGCCGTAGGGTCTCCAAGTGAAAGCGCGGCTCTGCCGTGAGAATATTCGTGTATGGTAACGGCGAACAAGAGAACCGGAATCTTGACTATCCAGCCGCTGAAGTCCATTTCAATCCCTTTTCCCCCTGGTTGACGGTCTCGCAACACCTGCTCCTCCTCCGCCCGCGGACCCTCGGAAGGTCCGGCGCAGAGCAGAGAAGGTACTCTAGCAGGCGGCAGCGGTTCAGGGCAAGGAACAATGACCTTGCAGGACCATCAAAATTCCTGCATAATCCAATCGGAAACACCGGGATTGGAGAGAACCGCCACCGGGCGGTTCCCGTCTTGCGGCATGTCAGGAATACTCAATCCTCCCTAAGTGGGCATCGCGCTCGGGCGCGGACTCTCCGGAAAGGAGGAGCCTTATGACAGTGCGAACGTCTGATTTTGCCGGGGCATGGTATCCAGGGAGTGCAGCCGAGTGCCGTCGGCTGATCAGCTCCTATGTGGAGGCCGCGCGGCCGTGCCCGGAAGGCAAAAAGCTTGTAGGCGGCATAGTTCCGCATGCCGGGTGGGTATTCTCAGGGCATATCGCATGCAATATAATCCAATGCCTGGCCGCCGTGTCGGATCCTGATACCGTCGTGATCTTCGGCCGGCATCTCCATCCCCGCAGCGGAAATTACATCATGACAGAGGGGAGCTGGGCCACGCCCCTCGGCGATCTTGTAATAGACAACGATCTCGCCGAGGGCCTCGTGTCCGAGTTTCGTTTCACCGTGGAGACGGCCGCTGCCCATGATCAGGATAATACCATCGAGCTTCAGCTCCCGTTTATCCGGTATTTCTTTCCGCAGGCCAAGATCTTGCCCGTGGGTGTCCCTCCAGCCCCGGAGTCTCTGGGGATAGGGGCGCGCACCGTGGATATTGCAAAGGAGCTCGGCAGGGATGTCTTAGTTCTTGGATCCACCGACCTCACCCACTATGGATACAACTTTGGGTTCGCCCCCAAAGGTGTAGGGAGCGAGGCGGTTTCCTGGGTGAAGAATTACAACGACCGCCGGGTCATTGATCTGATGTTGGCGATGGATGCAGAGGGGGTGATCGCGGAAGGGCTTGAACACCAAAACGCCTGTTGCGCCGGGGCTGCTGCCGCGGCAGTAGCGGCCGCAAAGAGGCTTGGCGCCGACCGCGGGGTTGAGCTTGCATATGCCACCAGTTACGATATCCGGCCTGACACCAGCTTTGTCGGCTATGTAGGGATTCTATTTTGACGCACAGCGGTTCGCGGTGGAGAGACGCTTCGAGCCGATGGCCCAGGAGGCACAGGGAATGGGAAGACAGAGGATCAGATTTGATCTTTTCATCCATGATCTAAAAGTCCCGCTTGCGGTGATAGAGGCCGGGGCCTTGTCGCTTCTGCAGCGGGAGGATAAGTATGGCCCGCTGACCGACAAACAGCGGAAGGTACTGACCAGGATTCTCCGAAACACCAAGGTGACCAAGGCCCTGGTCAATGATGCAATGGAGATCGGCCGGGCCGATCAGGGGATCATCAACAAGGACCGCTTCAAGATCTCCGAGTTTGTCGAAGAGACCCTGGTGGAGATTTTTGATTTGATGGACCAGCAGATGGCCGACTGTGTAAGGGACTGTCAAGACCTTAAAGAGCTAAAAGAGGCCTTGGCCGACAAGGGCATCAGCCTGAGCATCGACGAGTTTATCTGGAGGGAGGAGATTTGTCTGGATGAGACCAAGCTCAGGCAGATTTTGCGGAATCTCTTGAACAACGCCTTGAAGTACCGCAGGGAAAAGGTGGAGGTAAGGGTAGGGAGGAGAGAGGACGAGCTTTCCATAGCAGTCAGCGACGACGGCCAGGGGATCCCGCAGAGCTATCACAAGCAGATCTTCGAGTGCTACTTCCAGATGGATATGAGCGAGGACCACTGTGTCCGGGGGCACGGCTTGGGTCTTGCCGGAGTCTCCGTGCTGGTCGAAGACCTAAAAGGCAGGCTCCTATTGGAGAGCGACAGCGGCAAAGGGGCGACCTTTATAGTGGAGGTGCCTCTTATGAAGGAATAGGGGGCTATAGAATATCCTGGAGCTCGTCTTTGCTCGCAATATACCTCCGATCAAAGTCCTTCCAGAAGGCCTTGTCTTTTTCTCTCCAGCCTTTGCCGAATTTTTTGTCGAAGAACGGCTTGAGTCTTTTGTACCAGCGGACGTCCCGCTCTTGGCGGCCTTTTCTGGAGACCTCCAGGATCTCGCTTACGAATGTGGGTATCTCCGAGATCTTGTCTTTGGGAATGTAGGAGTGGGCGCCTTCTTTCAAGGACTTGACCAAGTTGTCAGGGCTCAGGGCGTGCGCTGTCAGCATGAGGCAGGGTACGCCTTTTTGGGTTGCGATCCTGAGAAGATCATAGCCCTGGACCCCCATTATATCTAGAATAGCCACATCATAGTCGTTTTTTTCCAAGAATTTCTTTCCGCTTTCGAAATCGGGAGCAGTATCTATGAGACACACATCCAGGAGCTCTTCAAGGGTTTCGAGTATGTCCGGTTCATCATCTACTATGAGAACGCGCTTCCCTTCCAGTATGTCTTGATTAGGCATGTGATCCCTCCCCCAAAGAGATAAAGAGATATTTCTAAAATACTACCTTGAAGGCAAATCCGAGTCAACTGGATTGTATGAAATGCAATGCTGGTCTCGATTTCGAATTCGACGGTCTGGTCCGTTGACACCTCTGCTCAGCCCTGATAAATTTTGACTCAAGAATTGATAATTATGGGAGACCGTGTATTCCTTGAAGGCAGTCGGACTGACGAGCATGCGGGGGCGATGATCGCTTATGGATTTTATAGAAAAGGCCAGAATCAGGATAGAGCACTGGATCGAGCATAACGAGCAACACCAGGAGGAGTACGAGATCTTTGCAGACCAATTGGAGGATGCGGGCAAAGGTGAGAGTGCCGGACATATACGGGAGATGACCCGGTTGACCGCGCAAGGCACTGATTGCCTTAGAAAGGCCCTGGCCGCCCTTGATTGAACGGGTCCAGGCTGGGGACTGAAAGGAGTGCAAAAATGTGTGAGGCCAATGCATATTTTGTAAAAGATAACATTGAAGAGAAGATATTGGAAAGTGTAGACGAAGTGGAAGTGGAGGACGACACCATCAGGATGGTCAACATTTTCGGGGAGCAGAAGATTCTCAAGGCCCGAATCAGGCGCTACAACAGCACAGAAGGAAAGCTTCTGCTGGAGTCCGTCTGAGATAGGCCGGGGATCGAGGAAAATTGCTCATAGGAGCTTTTTCATGGAAAAGGCGATAGAGCAGGCCGCGGAGATAATTCAGGGATCGAAGCTCTCTCTTGCCCTTACAGGGGCCGGTATATCAGTGGAATCCGGGATTCCGGATTTCAGGAGCGCGGAAGGGCTTTGGGCCAGGTACGATCCTGCCGAGTACGCGACACTCAGCGCGTTCCGCCGCGATCCTGAAAAAGTCTGGAAAATGCTTCGAGAAATGGAGGAGCTGGTGGCGGGGGCAGAGCCGAATCCCGCCCATCTAGGGCTGGGTGAGCTGGAGCGCATGGGCTATCTCCATTGCATCATCACGCAAAATGTTGATAATTTGCACCAAAAGGGCGGGTCGAGGAATGTGATCGAGTATCACGGCAATTCCAGTACCTTGAGCTGCATCTGGTGCGGCAAGCGTTATAGCGCAGAGGAGAAGAGGGGGGAGTATCCTCCTCGATGTACTTGCGGCAGACCGCTGAAACCCGATGTGGTGTTTTTCGAGGAGCCCATCCCCATGGACGCCCTGAATCGCTCTTTCCAGCTCGCCTCGGAGAGCGAGGCCGTGCTGGTCGTAGGGACCTCTGCGGCTGTTTCCCCGGCTAACACGATCCCGGCCCTGGCCAAGGAGAGGGGGGCTAAACTGATTGAAATCAACACCGAGCCCACTCATCTAAGCGGATCAATGACGGACGTCTTTTTGCAGGGAAAAGCTGGAACCATGGTGCCCGCCTTGGTGGATGCGGTGCGCAAAAAGATTTCTTAACCAGGCTTGAAGCTTTTCCAGTTACATGCATTATCATGGAGTTCAGCCGCCTCAAGGGAATTTCTTCACCTAGCCTTTTCCTCGACCAATGACTATCTTTAATAGAAATATAGTCTGAATCCACAGGTGCAGGGATTTTATGCCGGGCTCCAGTGGGATGCACTGTTGTATTGACAAAAAGACAAAAAGAGCTAAAGTGCTGTTCCCTAAATACCGAAGTATTAGTCAGAAGGTTTCTTATTTAGAGCAGCACAAGCGGAGGGTTAAACCTTGTCCATAACTATTGAGAAAGACGTCCTGGAGAAGGCCTGTAAAGGCATGATCGAGACGATCCTCTTTTGCCTTCCGAACGCTTTTAAAGGAACCATTTACCGAGTTAGCAGGCCCCCCGACTTGATCGCAACACGAGTAACCTCCGGCTATATCGATGAGAAAAGAGAGGTTATATCGTGGGGTTTACCGGAGAAGTCCGAATACAATCCCCCGGGCAAACCCTGGTTGGAGTATAGAGATGAACCCGGAAGGCCCTTGGAGGCCATGGCCTGGTGCGTGGAGAGGCAGAGGAGCTGGACGGCCGAGGATCCGATCAATGACAGCCGCAGTGTGCGATTGCAGGTGGACGGAGTCTGGGAAGATTTCCACCACATGGAGCCGGTCCTGGTCCGAAAGTCAGACCTAAACCAGAACATCTATTCACTCTTGGAGTATCCTAGAAACTATCAAGGTGATATAATCTGGGCGGACAGCGACTACGTGGTCGTAGCCGTAATAAAAATCCACTTCCGTCCGAGGTCGATACGCATAGGCGGTCACGAGACCCGGGTGATAAAAAAGCTCTCCAGGAGTCTGGGAACCGAGCTTCTCTCCTACCAGTTCAGGCGAGATTCACTCGAGGCGATGCAGCAGCTGGCCAATGATCGGCTCAAGGCCTGCAACATATTAGCCGATTCACTGCGCAATGCCGTGACCAAGACAGGACTTATATTCTCTCTGGTGAAGCAGGAGATAGGATTTCTAAGGGACCAATGGGAAAAGATGCTCCTTGATTACCGACAGGAGAAGAACGGAAAGCAAGAAGCGATCAGTGAGCTGAACCGGCTGGCTGCCTATGTGGGAAAGGGCCTGGACTCCACGCGGAATGATTTGGTGCAGGTCCAAAACCGGTTCCTCGAGCTCTCCCTGCCCCCGTCAATGGGCGAGAGCTGGGTAAACATGCAGATCGTGGAGCGCTGGCAGCAGCTCTTCGAAGAGGCCCAGACCAACAACAATGACCGCCAAGAGGTGTGGGAGGCCGTGGGCCGACTCAAGAAATCGCTTCGCTATGGATTGGAGCCCGAGGTCATTCAGAGCTATGATAAGCTTCCCGAGGCCGTGAAAAAGGAGTGGGTGGATCTCCTCTACACCAAAAACAGCCGTTTTGATTCCTCTGCTCTGGGCCGTCTGATTGAGATCCTGGAGGATCCTTCCCTGGATATCCCCTCCAAGGAGCGCTCCCGGAAAAGCTTGATCCAATTGAAGGCCCTGGCCGAGACCATGAACGCCCTGGAGAGGAACACCAACTTTCTACTCAGGCAGGTGCTGAACGGAAAGGAAATTCCCTGCGCTTCCCCCAACCACCGGCGTCAGCAGCGATTCCCCTCCCCGGAACAAAGCGGCCGGCGGCTAGGCACCGAAGCATGTATTCACGCGCCTGTAGCTCAGTTGGACAGAGCAGCGGACTTCTAATCCGCAGGTCGGGGGTTCGAATCCTCCCAGGCGCGCCAGCAAAATCAAAGGCTTACCGTGGAGTGCGGTAAGCCCTTTTTCACTGCAAGGGGCTTTAGTGAAAGGAATTTCGTCCAATGGAGGGGTGAGTTTTCCTCTGCCTTAAGCCCCAAATCAATAAGGCGCTCTGATTTTTTGTTAGTGCCTCTTTCCATGAAGCGCTTCCCCGAACCCGGCTCATAGCTGATTCAACATTTGAGGCTCGGAGGCTTTTAAGCCCAACTAGGCCGTCATCCGGATTTCTACAGAATATCGGCGACGACAATTTCAACTCGCGCCTGAATTACTCTGAAATATCAGGTAGTTATAGTTTTGACTCTACTCCAAGTAGGGGCCGACCGAGGCGGAAAAAAGCAAGAACCGGGTGCTAGCCCGCTTCGTCTTCTTCTTCCTGGAGAAGCTGCCTCTCGGTACGAGCCAGGCGGCTCATGAAGCGGGGCTGCCACGGGTCAATAGGCCAGGGGTTGAGAGGGTCGGCAACCTTGAATCCAAGCGGCCACATTGCCCTTACGGCTTTCTCCAGGTTATCTGAGGGGCCCCTGAAGAGCACGGTGATAATCTTTTCGGCCATAATCGCCTCTGGTGAAGAAAAGGGCCGCCCTGAGGGCGGGCTTTGAGCTCCAGAATCCATTCCTATCCTCCGAGCAATACTGTGGGTGTAGGCTTT